>JABHLN010000080.1 GCA_018693105.1 Desulfobacterales bacterium
AGTAACCTGCTCCATCATCGAGGAGAGATTGTCAGAAGAATAGCCTGTCATAATTATGAAATCCAGATCAGGAAAGGACGCCTTGGAATCTTTTAAAAACTTAACTATATCATCATCCGGCATTACTATATTGGAAATTACAAGGGATATATCATATTCTCCTATGGCTTCTATGGCTTTCGGGGTATCTTGTGCGAGAATGCAATGATAACCTTTTGTTTCCAGAAATGCCTGAAGGGTTTCCCTGGAGTTTTTGTTTTCATCAACTAATAGGATTTTATTTTTTTTTAATTCTGTCATGATTTATACAAAATTGAATATGAATCCTGTGAATATATGTGTTTTTTTTATATTTGAATAAATGCAAAGCAATTTTATGTAAGATTTAAAATTATTTTTTTACACGTTCAACATATTCACCTGAACGTGTGTCAATCTTAAGAATTTCTCCCTCTTGAACAAAGGGTGGGACCTGAAGAATATAACCTGTTTCAAGAGTAGCCGGTTTTGTACTACCGGAAGCGGTATCACCTTTTACCCATGGATCTGATTTTATTACCTTAAGTTCCATGAAATTGGGAAGGGTTACTCCGATCGGTTTTCCATCAAAAAGAAGTAAATTGCATATTGTGTTTTCTTTTAATAAATCTATAACCTCTTCAACCTGATCTTTTGATAGGAAAACCTGTTCGTAAGTTGATGTATGCATAAAACAATAGCTGTCAGCATCATAATACAGGTATTCCATTTCATGTTCTTCAAGATCGGCTTCTTCAAACTTGTCGCCTGATCTGAAAGTCCTGTCAAACTGGGAACCTGTAATCATGTTTTTAAGTTTACATTTATAAAGAGCCTGACCTTTTCCTGGTTTTACGAAATCAAACTGCTGAATTACATATGGCTCATTATCTATCTGGATCTTAAGACCTTTTTTGAGGTGACCGCATTCATACATGTGATTAATAATCCTTTCATTTTGTCTGAAATAAATTTATAATTATCAGGTTTTAATAAGCATAATCGGTTTATAAAGACAATATTTATTAAAAAACTGTTATAGTAGATATATTACTAAAGCTTATCAATAGAAACCGGGCTTTTCTGATATAGACAAAATTTATTAATTATCTTCCATACTAATTCGGGGGTTTATCTTTGGAGATTTATAATTAATAGTATCAGAGGCTTTTTAAAGATTTTATACATAAATAATAAAGTTGACATTTAAAGAATAAATTAACATATTCAACATGTTTTTATCATAATATTAGGAAAGATAACCTGAAAATTTACAAACATTATAAATTTACCGGACAGGAAAACCAATGATACTGATTATAGATTTTGGGTCTCAATTCAACCAGTTGATAGCTCGTCGTGTAAGAGAATGTAAAGTATACTGTCAAATAGTCCCGCCCGATATAGGGATTGACAAAATAAAGTCCATAAACCCGGAAGGGATAATTCTTTCCGGAGGCCCTTCGAGTATATATGATAAAAACAGCCCTCGGATTGATAAAGATATATTTAAACTAAAGATTCCGGTGCTTGGCATCTGCTATGGTATGCAGTTTATGATTGATGCACTTGGAGGTTCCGTAAAAAAGTCAAAGAAACGTGAATATGGATTTGCAGAATTGACAATAAAAAAGAAGGAAGAAATTTTTACTGGAATTGATCGAAAAACTCAATCATGGATGAGCCATGGTGACTCTATTGTAAAACTTCCACGGGGATTTGTAATAACAGCTTTTACGGAAAATACCAGGGTGGCAGCAACGGTTAATAAAAAGAAAAAGTTTTATGGCCTTCAGTTTCATCCTGAAGTTGAGCATACGGTCAAAGGGAAAAAAATGATAAAAAATTTCCTTGATGTCTGTGGATGTGCAGGTACGTGGACCATGAAGTCATTTGCAAAAGAATCCATTGCAGAGATAAAAGAAACCGTCAAGGATAAGAGAGTGATTTTAGGTTTAAGCGGTGGGGTTGATTCTTCTGTTACAGCTCTTTTGATTCATAAAGCAATAGGAAAAAAGCTTACATGTATATTTGTTGATAACGGACTTCTCAGAAAGAATGAGCGCGAGAATCTTAAAAAAACCTTACGAAAACATTTGAAAATTAATATACTTTTTGTAAATGCAAGCAACAGGTTTTTAAAGGCTCTTTCAGGAGTTTCAGATCCGGAAAAAAAGAGGAAAATTATTGGCAAAATTTTCATAGACGTCTTTAATTCTGAAGCAAAAAAAATAAAAGATGCTGAGTTTCTTGCACAGGGTACACTATATCCTGATATTATTGAATCGCAGTCGGCATTTGGAGGCCCATCGGCGGTAATAAAATCACATCATAATGTTGGCGGCCTTCCCAAAAACATGAAGCTGAAACTGGTTGAACCATTGAAGTATCTTTTTAAAGATGAAGTGCGCCTTCTGGGGAAAACCATTGGTCTTGCTGAGGATCTGGTGTGGAGACAACCGTTTCCGGGCCCGGGACTTGCAATAAGGGTGATCGGAGAAGTCACCAGGCGTAGACTTTCAATATTAAAAGAGACTGATGCGATTTTAATTGAAGAGATCAAAGCAGCCGGATATTATAGAAAACTTTGGCAGTCCTTTGCAGTACTTTTGCCAATAAAAAGTGTTGGAATTATGGGTGATAAAAGAACTTATGAAAATATTGTAGCAATTCGTGCGGTTACAAGTAAAGATGCTATGACTGCTGACTGGGCAAGGCTCCCTCATAAACTGCTCGGCAAAATATCAAACAGGATTATTAATGAGGTGCCGGGAGTAAACAGAGTAGTATATGATATAAGTTCAAAACCGCCAAGTACAATTGAATGGGAATAGATTTCTATGACTGAAAATGACAGCTCTTTCAAAATGGGCGATATCGAAAAATCCCCGGATAAGATTACAAATAATGATGTGGTTGATATTCGAAAAGACAAAATCAAACACCGTATAACTCTTGTTAATATACTGATTCCTTTTCTTATGCTTGTTTTACTATTCTATGTCTATATTGAAATGAAGAAAAAGGTAGACGATGTAAATTTGAGGGGGACTGAAAATATTCAGGCTCTGTCAAATAGAATTGATATAAAAATGAAGAGTATGGAGACAAATGTTGCATCCATCCTGGAAAAGTATGCAGAATTTGAAGCCGCAACAGGGGAAAAAATTTCAGAAGGGAAGAAGACCACAGGCTCAATCCATCAGAAACTGATAAAGATCGAACGCTCTTTTAAAAAAATTGATTCATCAAAGGTTGATAAAAAAAAGCTTAAGGAAAATATAAATAAAATCGAGAAATCTTTATCATCAATAAAAAAGAATGTTGATAAGATTAATTCGGAACTTATAAAAAATTCTGAACTGGACAAGGAATTCGGCCTGATAACCAATGACCTTGTAAAAATCAATACAGACATAGTATCGCTGTCATCTTTGAAAATTGATAAAGAGGCACTTGACCTGGCCGTAATGAAGAATTCAAAAGAATCAAAGGATAATCTTGAAAAATTAAGAAAGGATTTTGAGGGTAGGATCAGTTCGATATTTAAAAGAATTAAAAAGCTTGAGACGACAATTTATAGTAAACAGATTCCTTATAATGTAAGTGGAGTTAAAAGTAATCCCGATAAAAATATACATGAGAAAAACTCTTTGCAAAAAGACCAGGAAGATAAAGAGAATTCAAATAAGGGTAGTAACATTGAAGAGCAGGATATAATAGAATAATTAAAGTAATGTTTTATGGCCATGATTTTTAAAAAATTCCATTTTTTGGTCAATGGGTAACTTTTTTTACTACACCTTATCTTATTATACTTTCAATCCTTTCAATATCTTCAGGGATATCAACTTCAGGAGAATCATAGCTGGTTACAACAACCTTGATCTTATGGCCGTATTCAATAGCACGAAGTTGTTCAAGTTTTTCAATCTTTTCCAGCTTCCCTTCCGGCAGGTTTTTAAATATTTCAAGAAAACGTCTTGTATAAGCGTATATACCAAGGTGTTTATATGTATCAAAGTAAGTATCATCATCCCGAGCGAAAGGAATAGGTGCTCTTGAAAAGTAAAGGGCAAATCCTTTCGTATCAAACACCACCTTGACATCTTTCGGATTTGTAATTTCATTCTCATTGACAATCGCAATAGCAAGCGTTGTCATTCCAAGATCTGGATCGGAAAGAAAAGGTTCGACGACCTGGTCAAGACATTCCGGGTCAAGAAGGGGTTGATCCCCCTGAACGTTTATAACAATATCATCAAGGTCAAGGCCGATAAGTTCTGCTGCTTCAGCAACTCTGTCGGTTCCCGATCTGTTTTTTTCTGAAGTCATAACGGCATTTCCGCCGAATCCGTGTACCGCGTCAATAATTCTCTTGTCATCTGTAGCTACAAC
Organism: Desulfobacterales bacterium; assembly: GCA_018693105.1. Taxonomy (GTDB): domain Bacteria; phylum Desulfobacterota; class Desulfobacteria; order Desulfobacterales; family SURF-7; genus JABHLN01. The sequence goes on from JABHLN010000080.1 coordinate 4,417, forward strand.
AACTTCAGTAACTTTATCCGCCTGTGATGCCTTTTCATAGACTCTTTGTATCATCATCTTGCCGGCTATCGGTACAAGAGGCTTTCCCTCAAATCTGGTTGAACCGTATCTGGAAGGAATAATAACAGCTATTTTCATTTTCTCTCCATTATTTTTTTATAAGACGTGCCACTGATTCAATATGATATGTATGCGGGAACATGTCAACCGGCTGTACCTCTTCAATTTTATAGTACTCTTTAAGCATGCCCATATCCCTTGCCATTGTTGCAGGGTTGCATGATACATATACTATTTTTTCCGGTTTTATTTTTTCAATTTCCTTTATGACATCTTTGTGCATTCCGACTCTAGGAGGATCTATTATCATAACATCCGGTTTAATTGAAAGGCGGGGTAGGGATTCTTTTATATCGCCGAGAATAAATCTGCAATTGGAGACACCGTTTTTAATGGCATTTTTACGTGCATCTGATACTGCAGATTCAACTATTTCAATACCTATTATTTCCCTGGCTGAATCTGAAAGAAATACAGGAATTGTTCCTGTTCCGCTGTAAAGGTCCACAATAGTTTCATTTCCGGAGAGATCCGCATATTTTTTTACAAGGTTGTATAATTTTTCAGCGCCTCTTGTATTTGTCTGGAAAAAGGAGTTTGCCGATATTTCAAATTCAAAAGTTCCTATTTTATCTTTAATAAATAAGTCTCCTGCAAGGAGAATTTCATATTCGCCAATTGCAACGCTTGATTTGCGTGATGTGACATTGTTTATGACTGAAACAACCTGAGGGTATTTTTCCATAAGCAAATCTGAAAGTGGTTGTAAAATATTACGATCTTCATGGGATGTAATAATATTTACCATCCACTGGTCGTATGCAGCCGAATGCCGAAGCATAAGAAAACGCCAGAATCCGGAGTGACTTTTAAGGCCGTAAACCGGAGCGGATGATTTCTTGATGAATTTTCTCACATCATCAAGAATGGAATTGCCTAATTCAGGCTGAATATGGCATTCTTTTATGTCAATAATTTTGTGAAAAGTACCGGGGACATGTAGTCCTATACCGAAATCTTTTTTTATATCCTCATTACCAAGTTCTTCAGGAAGCAGCCATCTTTTATCCGAACAGGAAAACTCCATCTTGTTTCTATATCCGAATATAGGGCCCGATGGAATTGTTGGATGTACTAGTACATCATTTATCATTCCGATGTGTTCAATGGAATCGATAACAGTTTTTGTTTTGTATTCAAGCTGCTTATTGTAATCAAGGAACTGCCACTTACATCCGCCGCAAAAGCCGCTGTACTCGCATCTAGGGGGTACCCTGAAAGCTGAATGATCTAAAATATCAATAATCCTGGCTTCGGCATAATTCTTTTTCTTTTTTATGATACGGGCATTAACACGGTCAAGCGGGACCGCCTTATCAACAAAGATGGAAAAACCATCCGGCTTGGCAAGCCCTTTACCACCGAATGCGATATCAGATATTGTCAGTTCGATTTCCTGACCTTTTTTAACTGTCATATTTAAATTCCCCGAGATATTTTTTTAACACTAAGACACAAGGTCATAATACAATTAAGTAACTTTAATTTCGGAAGTTATAAATATTTTATGGTTTTTGGGCAATGCTTATTTTCAGTAAAGAAAAGAAATTTGCAAATAACAAGAGCTGTTTGATATTTATATATTTGAAATAAAAGAGAAATACTTAATAAATGAATTAGTATTCATATTTTATTGGGTAGAGTACGGTAGTTGTTTTTAAGTAATCTTCAGAACTGAAAAAATATAAGAAACTTAAAATATAGGAAATAAAGTTACTATCATGGTTTTAAATATAAAATGTTGACTTGAATGTTTGTTGCATGATACTGAATGAGCATTCATTCATAAATGTTATATTATTATCAGGGGAATATTATGGAACAGAAAAATAAGAACAATAAATATAACCTGATTCTTGAAGCTGCAGTTAAAGTATTTGCAGCTAATGGTTTCTACAATTCAACTATATCACAAATTGCAAAAGAGGCTGGTGTGGCAGATGGCACAATCTATCTGTATTTCAAAAGTAAAGATGATATTATGGCAAACTTTTTCAGTTACAAGACAAAGCAGGTTTTTGATCGATTCCGTGAGGTGGTTGAACTTGCTGATGACGCCGTTGAAAAACTTAGAAATCTTGTAAGACGTCACCTTGAAGAGTTTCAGGCTGACAGGAATATGGCTGTTGTTTTTCATAATGAGGCGCGTCAATTCCATCAAGGTGATGTTCAGATATCAGATATAACACAAATGTATCTGGATATTCTTGGGGAAATTATTGAAAAAGGGCAGGAAGAAGGGCAAATGCGAAGAGATTTGTATATCAGCCTGGTAAAACGTTATATTATTGGTGCAATTGATGAAGTTATAAATACATGGGTCCATGCAGGCGGGAAATATGATCTAGTGACATTTACAGACCCCCTTGTTGATCTTTTTATAAATGGTATTGGCAGCAATATAAACCAAAACAATAATGTAAGATAGTCAAATATAAAATTAGGAGTGAAAATTATGGAAGAGAGAAAAATATTTAATGGAGCAGAGTTTATTATAACAGATGTCAAGCCAGAGGATGTTTTCACTCCTGAGGATTTTACTAAAGAACACAAAATGGTCCTCAAGGCGACTGTGGATTTTGTTAAAAAGGAACTTTCAGATAACGCAGATGAGATTGAAGAAAAGGTAGAGAAAAATGTCAGGGAGTGGTTTAAAACAACCGGTGATTTGGGGCTGAACGGGATTGATATCTCTGAAGATATTGGAGGTGAAGGCATGGATAAAGTTAGTGCTTGTCTTGTTGCCGAAGGAATGGCAGGAGCACCTTCGTTTGTTGTTTCACATGTTTGCCATACAGGAATTGGGAGTCTGCCAATTGTCTTATTTGGAAATGATGAGCAGAAAAAAAAATATATACCCAAGCTTGCAAGCGGTGAATATATTGGGGCATATTGCCTGACAGAATCTGGTGCAGGATCAGATGCTATGAATGCTGCAACAACTGCCAAACTTTCCGACGACGGTAAATTTTATATTTTAAACGGTGAGAAAATATTTATAACAAATGGTGCATGGGCTGATGTTCTTACTGTTTTTGCAAAAGTAGATGGTGAACATTTTACAGGTTTTATTGTGGAAAAAGGGTTTGAAGGTTTTTCTGTAGGCAGTGAGGAAAAAAAGCTTGGAATAAAAGGTTCTTCAACTGTTTCTGTTATATTAAGAGACTGCATGGTACCGGTAGAGAATGTCTTGTATGAGATAGGTCAGGGGCATAAAATAGCATTTAATGTACTTAATATAGGCAGGTATAAACTCGGTGCATCAACAATGGGAGGAGCAAAGTCTGCCCTTGCAACAGCAGTAAAATATGCAAACCAGAGAGAACAATTCGGTAAAAAGATAAGCTCATTCGGAATGATCAAGACAAAACTTGCTGAAATGTCTATAAGCACATATATATCCGAGGCTCTTGTTTACAGGCTTGCTGCGGCTATCGAAGATAAGATGGGACTACTTGATGATGAAGCTAAAAAGTCCGGATCCGAGATTGCAAAGTCAATTGAAGAATACAGTATTGAGTGTGCGATAGTAAAGGTATTCTGCAGTGAGTCACTTGATTTTGTTGTTGACGAGCTTGTGCAGATATATGGCGGTAACGGTTTTATTGCCGAGTACCCTGCTGAACGTGCTTATCGTGATTCAAGGATAAACAGGATATTCGAAGGAACAAATGAGATCAACCGCCTGGTAATTACCGGTAATCTTTTAAAGAATGTAATGAAAAACAAACTGGACCTGTTCACTGCTATTAATAAGGCCGCTGAAGAAATAAAATCTTATGAACCATCTTCAATTGATTATAATAATCTACTCGCACCCGAAGAGAATATACTGAAAATGTGTAAGAATATTTTCCTGACTGTTGCAGGTTCAGTAGCTAACAATATACTGGAAACTCTTTCTGAAGAGCAGGAGATTATCAGCATGATGGCGGATTTAATCATTGAGATATACGCTATTGAGTGTGGAATGTTGAGGGCAAGAAAGTGTTTAAAGAGTAAAGGTGAGAAGAAAGCAGAGCTGCATATTGCAGCTGTAAAGGTATATTTAGCAGAGACTCTTCCAAAAGTTGTTAAATATGCAAAGCAGATTATGGCTTTCATAGAGAAAGATGATGTACTTGATGAGCAATTTAAAACCATAGATACCCTTTCATATTATAAAATTGGAAATATAGTTGAATTAAAACGAAAAATTGCAGATAAAGTAATCAAGGGGAACAAATATCCTTTCTAATACAGAATATTTCACTTTCGGGATGAAACTTTTCGTTTTAGTTTCATCCCGAAAGATCTGAATAAAGATTTTTTTATATATCCTTGAAAATATCTTGTTAATACAATCTTAAAAATATATCTTTCTTAAGATTGTATTCTTATCTGATAATTCAAAGCACTCATATTATGTTTGTGCGGTACTTTCTAATGGGCCGCTGTATTGCCTTTGAACCGGGGTTGATTTTTTATATGGTATTTTAATAAATATAATCAATCCTTCTTATTCACTTGAAAATATATATAAACTGTCTTTGATGATATACTGGAATACTAAAAAAGGGTGTTGTAAATACCACTATAAGGGATGACTTTGTAATAGTGTTTATAAATGTCTTATCAGGGCGGGGTTTTTTAGCAATTGTTTATGAGTTTCAGGAACACATAAATATGTTGTTAAAAGCCATATCAAAAATTTAAGATTACCGGCAAAGGCAGAATGTGGCGTAAAAACTGATGGGCAGTGGCTTTGTGAGTCATTTTGAGCGCTTTGTAACACCGCCATAAGGGGAATTTGTTTTTAGATAGGTTGTATAAGGAGAAAAGGAATATTGACTGGTAATATTAAACCAAGAGAAGGTTGGCGATCGGTTCTCCATGAAATAATATTTGAAGCTGATACTCCTGCAGGGAAAGGCTTTGATGTTATATTGATAGTCAGTATTATTGTAAGTGTCATTATAGTAATGCTGGACAGTGTCAACACGGTTAATTCAACCTATGGATATATACTGTATTACTTTGAATGGTTTTTCACTATTCTTTTTACTATTGAATATATTTTGAGACTTTTATGTATTGGAAATACTTTTCGATATGCCGTCAGCTTCTTTGGAATTATTGATCTGCTTGCAATTCTTCCCACATATTTAAGCCTTTTGTTTCCCGGGGGACAATATTTTATTGTAATCAGAATTCTTCGTCTTTTAAGAATTTTCAGAGTACTAAAACTTGTTAAATATATTGGTGAAGCTAATGTACTTATTGAGGCTTTCTATGCAAGCTGGAGAAAAATCACGGTATTTATATTTGCTGTTATATTAATGGTCGTAATACTTGGATCGTTAATGTATATTATTGAAGGAGAACAGAACGGTTTTACTAGTATACCAAAAAGCATATACTGGGCTATTGTTACACTCACTACAGTAGGATATGGTGATATATCTCCGAAAACAAATATCGGTCAGGGGCTGGCTGCAATAATAATGATAATAGGTTACGGAATTATTGCTGTTCCTACAGGAATTGTTACAATTGAATTTTCTAATTCTTTCGGGAAAAATAAATACAGGGTAGGATGTCCGGAATGCAAGGAAAAAAGGCATGATATAGATGCGGCATGCTGTAAATATTGTGGTGCTGAGTTAAACAAATCTTTAAAATTATAGCTGGAAATTTATGTTGGGTTTTTAACCTGTTTTTTGTTAAAATCAGGACCTGGCATGTTATACATTAGTACTGAACTAAGGACTTATTGACTTAGAGAGTAGCTCAAGAAAGGTTTAACGGTAAATATAAAGAATCATAATAATTCTTTGTATACTCTATGCTGGCACAATCTATGTATTGTCTGGGCGTGCCATTTGCCTCTTCCTGAGAAGGTAGATATACCTTCTTTTTCAAGATGATTTGCAATATCTTCGTATGTTCTGTTTTGTTTCCGCATTTTTGCTATTGTCTTGTATACTTTCTTGTGTTTTGCATCAGGCGGTTTAGTTGCATATCGTTTTCGTCCACTAACAACTCGTGATGCTAATTGTGAGAATCGGTCGCTTTCAATAAAATCCATTAAAAATGATATAAAAGTCTCTGTTGCAGCCGCTTTCCTATTTTCAGTTTCTGCTTTTTGTATTTCAGTATTAATGAGGTGTCTCTGATTTTCTAAAGACTTTGTAATAAATTCTTTTACAAAAGGTGTAAGTTCATCTGAAAAAAGATGGGAGCCTTCAACTGGTTCGTTTTTATCTTTTCTTTCGCTCCCTGTTCTTCTTTCTTTTTCCTTATTGAATTTTCTTCCCTTTGGGCGTGTGTGGCTGGTTAGATATTCTCTGTCACTGGCCCTATGATGATCCTGATAATCGCTCATTGTTACCTCCTGAAAGACATTTTCAGAATATTAGTACAAATTATTATACATACGTGTTTATCAGTTTTATAATCCTGAATATATTATAACAAAAATGCATATAAATAAGAATAGTAATTTACAACTATTTTTCATGTATTGAATGTATTTTCAACTTAAAAATATAGATTGTTGTTTTTTTATTCTGTTTGATTACGGAATAGATTTTAACATAATATTTTTATTTTGGTATGTTTAAATCATTCTTATTCAATTTTTTTATAGTTGGTAAGTGAATTTTTTGAACTATTATATTAATTATTACTGCTATTTTAATATATATTAATTCGTTTTTATTGCCGTTAAGCGGTCCAGAATTGGAGGATGTGAATAGTTTAAAAAAACATATAACGGGTGTGGGTATAGGTTTGCGAGGTTGCGGGCTGAGAGTTTTCTCAGGGCGCTGCCCATTGAAATATTGTCTTTAGTGGTTAGAGTGGCAAATTTGTCAGCCTCATATTCATTTTTTCTCGAAATTATCTGAAGAAAAATTCCTATAAGAAAATCAATAGGTGAATATAATAAGCCAAAAAATATCAGGCCTGAATAAATTGATATACTGTTTATATAGAAAGCATCAAAAAGACCTTTATATGAAAGAAAAAAGGAAAGAAGGTAAAACATTATACCCATCTGTATTATCCCGAAAATTATTATTTTCTGAATGTGTTTTTTCTTGTAGTGGCCCATTTCATGGGCAAGAACAGATACTAATTCCCGGGTTGTAAGTTGTTCAACCAAAGTGTCAAATAAGACTATCCTTTTATGTTTACCAAAACCTGTAAAAAATGCATTGGATTTTGCAGAGCGTTTTGAACCATCCATTACAAATATTTTTTCCAGAGAATAATTAATTGACTTAGCGTATGTCATAATTGCATTTTTAAGTTCACCGTCTTCAACAGGATTGAATTTGTTAAAAAGAGGAAGAATCCAGGTAGGAGCTATAAATTGAACTGTAAGTATAAATATAGTAACGGTAATCCAGCAGTACCACCATGCATTATCACCTGTATATTCAAAAAAGGACAAGATACCGGCTAAAAGAGGAACTCCTATGATAATTGAGAGTATAGTACCTTTTATCATATCAGTAATAAATATTTGCCAGGTAGTTTTATTGAAACCGAATCGCTCTTCTATGACAAAAGTAGAGTATATATTAAAAGGAATGGATACTAAGGATTTGATAATAATAATTATTCCCATATAAATAATGCCTGTCACCACAGGCCCAAACTCAAAAGCTCGTACATATTCATCAAGAAAAGGGAAACCTTTGCAGAACCAGAAAAGCAGGATTATAATTATGTTAAAAGTTGATGCGACCCAACCGAACTTTGTATTGATTTTAAGATACTCCTGTGACTTTGCATACTCTTCCTTGCTATAAAATTCCTTAAATGATTCAGGCAGTTCAGTATTCAGCATTTTTAGATTAAGAAAATCAGCTGTCAAGTGAAGTAAATAATCCGCAACAAGTGTTATAAGAATAATTAATGCAATAATGTTCATAGTCAGTATCCCTTCAATTGTTATTTGCTGTTATATCAGCATCTGAATTTTATCACATATCATATGTATTTTGTGGTTTTCCAGAGTTTTATTATATTATCCAACAGATTATACTTAAATTTTAAAAAAGAAGAAACTATATATTCATTGATTAAATCAAGGGGCGGAGCATTTTATTTAAAGATTTACAGAGTGCAGAATGGATGACTATCGGTTAAGATTTTCGCTGTTTGAAAGCATTTGGGATTGTTAATAAAGAACAGGCTGCTACCGAATCCTGGCATAATGGCTCCAAAAACTCATTACACCTTAACATCCTGTTTTAATGTTATTTACAATGTTCTTTTTTTACAACCCCTTATCCTTGAGTTCGCAAGGCTTAAACGATAATTATCCATGGAGCTGCTTACCTGGAAAAACTTTCCAACTGCCCGATTAAATAAATTGAATATAATAATCCCTATTTCGTTTGAATTATTGAGGTTATTCTTACTATATGTTAATAAAAATTTAATTTGAGAATGCCAGAGAACAAAACTTTTTCAAATGAGAAGATAATTCTATTTTTTATAATTATTCTTTCACCGGGTTCAAAAACATTCAATTATATACTATAATATGTATTAAGAGAAAAGATTTTGCATATATATTTTTAGTTGAAAAATAGGGATAATTGTTTTTTATATAGACATTGGTTAATCGAAAGTCAGTTTTGCTAATCAGCATATGTTATCATTAATGGAGAAAAAATGGCTGATATTAGAATGAATTGTGAGATTCGTACCGATTATGACTGTGAAGCTTCCGGTTTGCCGGCAGAACGATGGGGGGAAGCTGTTTTTAATGTAAACGATGAAGAACTTATACTTGAAGTAAGTGTTGAGGAGAGCATTATCGTGGCTATAATGGCAGGAGAAGATGCTGTATGGAAAGGGACACTTGAGGGGTTGAAAAAACTCCTTAGGGGCGAGATTAAAGCAAGGTAATTTTCATGATAATGTTATTGGGATTCAGATAGGAATCCTATACATTGAAAATAATTACAGTACTCAGATATATGAAATAGCCCCTTTTGTTTATTATTTATGTACCTTTGTTAAATATATTAAGGTGTTATCATATGTTGACTATATCTGCTATGAAATTTTGGTGGTACTTCTTATTAAATATCAGTTCCACACTGCAAACAGCATATAGGAGAAAAAATGAGTTTTAATAAAAATTTAAAATATGCTGTTATTATGGTTATAGTTGTTCAATTATTAATCGTATGGGGTTGTGCAGGTAGTCTCCAGAAGAAACCCCAAGATCCCGATAATATTTGCAGAATCTTTAAGGAAAACAAGGCTTGGTATAAGAGAGCTAATTCTTCAAGCAGGAAATGGGGGATCCCCATATCAGTGATGATGGCAATTATGTACCAGGAGTCGGGTTACAGGCATGACGCAAAACCGCCCCGTAAAAGTT
>JABHLN010000081.1 GCA_018693105.1 Desulfobacterales bacterium
GCCTAATAACCCGATAAGTACCGAAAGAACAATCTGAAACCCTATACTGCTGAAATATGCAAGGTCTCTTATGTATCGCCGGGTTTCTCTTTTCATTAAAAAGAACGCCTTATAATATAAAATGAAACAGCTGTAAAAAGCTAATTCAAACTATGCCGATTATCACAACAACCTCATGAAAGTCAATGCAAAATATTAGTTTTGATAAAACTCGTATCATAATCAGGACTGCTTATATTTTAAGAATAGCGGCATCAAAAACAGGCCCATCGAGACAGGTATGCAAATATTTATCAGACGATTCTTTCTTTTCAACAGCACAGCCGAGGCATGCCCCCATTCCGCAGGCCATCATTGTTTCAAGTGATACCTGACAGGAAATATTTTCCTTTTCTGCTATGCCGGCAACAGCTTTCATCATGGGAGAAGGCCCGCAGGCAAAAATCATATCCGGCCTGGTATTTGTTAGTTTATTTTTAACAATCTCGGTTACAAGCGCTTTTTCTCCAAGGCTTCCATCATCAGTAGAAATATGTACGGGAAAACCCATGGCTTTAATTTCATCTATGCATAACAGATCCTCTTTTGACCTGCCTCCAATAAACATTTGGATTTTTGAAGAATCAACGCCAGCTCTCATTAAATCCGATGCCAGAAAAAACAACGGTGCCACACCTATCCCACCGGCAACAATAAACGTACTCTGAAAATTTTCCGGTATAACAAAACCTCTCCCCAAAGGCCCAAGTACATCAACAAATCCTCCTTCCCTTAATCCTGAAAGAATGGTTGTACCCTTGCCAACAACCTTAAAGAGAATTTCAAAACCCCTGACATTACCGTTTTCTTCAATAAGCCTGTGGATAGAAAATGGGCGCCTTAAAAGAGGATTATAACTATCTGAAATCCGAACCATGACAAACTGACCCGGTTTTGTATCTGCAAAACCTTCATCACATTTCAGACCCAGTCGGTAATACAAACCCCCTACCTCTTTGTTCCATAAAATTTCAACTTTTTCCTGTAGCATATGTTTTACCGTTTTTTATATTAGCCATTGGTTATAGTTTTTACGATTATATCAACTTTAATACAACAATGGTTGAGTTTTTCATGATATAAAATATAAGTATCCATGGAGCGCTTTAAATTTAAAATTGTAAATTCCAAAAATATACGAAACTACTCTTCCTAGGTCAAACCATACATATTACCGTTGCAAATCTACCTGTCTTATTGTTACCCCGATAAGAAAAAAAAAGATCGGCATTACATTTTGTACACATTCCGCCAATATGAATGTTTTCCGGAAGTACACCGGAATCACACAGTTGGCCATTGCTTACCGCCCAAAAATCAAAATGATTTTCACTGATCATGAAACTCCAGTATTTTTCCGGAATTTCCTTTCTATAGTTTACAAATTCCGCACAGCACGGACCCAGGGAGGGGCCGACACCGGCAACAATATCAGCCGGTAAGGAACCGAACCTGTCTTTCATTGAGTTGATGGTACACTCAATGATGTTATTTATGCTTCCGCGCCATCCTGAATGGATATTTGCTGCAATCTTTTTTACCGGATCATACATGAGAACCGCCTGGCAGTCTGCAACAGCTATCAAAAGTGAAATGTTTCTTTTATCTGTTATTACAGCATCGCCTTTCGGTACTTTCTTTAGCGACCCGTAATGATCACCATCGTAAACAATCACATCAGTACCATGAACCTGCCTGAGCGGAACAAAATCCGCCCCCCCCATAACATTTGATATGGCATTCCTGTTTTTCATCACACTATCAGGGTCATCTTCAACACCAAAACCTACGTTCAGTCCGGCATAGGGTCCGCTGCTGAAGCCGTTCTTTCTTGTAAAGATCCCATGGCGTATCTCCGGGAAAACAGCAAGATTAGGAAACTGAAAATATGTGATACCGTTTTCTACTTTTTCGATCAAGGCTCAGTCTCCTGTTTTAAAGAAAGGCAAACAAAGAAAATCAGGTGCGATAAGTCATGGGAACCCTGTCTTTAAAACAGGGTATAAAAGACCTGAACTTTTTCAACTCATTAAAATCAAGATCGGCTTCATGGATCGATGGTTCATTTTCTGCTTTTGCAAGAAGTTCTCCGGTGCATGATACAATCTGGGAATGCCCTCCGTATTGAAGGTTTTTATCCCTGCCGCACCGATTAACAGCCACAATAAAAAGCTGATTTTCAATTGCCCTTGCCTGTATAAGTGTGTCCCAATGATTTATACGTGCTACAGGCCACTGTGCAGACACAAGGATTATCTCAGCTCCATCAAGAGCAAGGGTTCGGCAAATTTCAGGGAATCTGAGGTCGTAACAAATTATCATCCCGACTTTACCAACTGTTGTATTGTATGCAGCTGCAGTTTCACCAGTGCCGAAATATTTATCCTCTCCTGCGGTTGAAAACAGATGAATCTTTCTGTACGATCCGGCAAGTGTTCCGTCACCATCAATCATATAACAGGTATTATATACAACCTCTTCTGATAGCTCCGGAAGAGAACCGGCTATTACCATATTATATTCGGATGCCTTTTGAGTCAGCTTTTCAATAATTTCCGGCGTTCGCACTGCATAATCCGCAAGTTTCTTATTATCAAAACCGCATGACCATAGTTCCGGCAGCACAACAACCTCAACTCCCCTGCCACCGAGTTTCTTGATGCCGTCCAATGCCGTTTCAATATTTGAATCCACATCACCAAACTTTACATCAAATTGAACAACACCGGCTTTTATAATTTTTTCTTCTTTCATATTTATGCTCATAATTTAATTGGTCAAAGCCGCCCTTGCGAGAGTAAGAACATCAACCGACTTTGCCCCTCCGTTTAAAAGAACCTTAGCACATTCATTAACTGTTGCACCTGTTGTATATACATCATCCACAATAAGCATCTTTTTACCCATCACTTTTTCCGGATTTTTAATGCTGAAAGCATTTTTGATATTTACCATACGGTCTTTCCTGTTCAACCCGGTCTGGGATTTAGTTTTCCTTGTTCTTGTCAGAATATCCTTTTCAACATGAAAGCTATGAGGAACGAGATTACAATTACTTACAAGTTTTTCCCATTCTCTGACAAGCAGGAATGCCTGGTTAAAACCTCTTTTTCTGAATCTGCTCATATGAAGCGGAACAGGTATAACAAAATCTACCCTGTTATCCACTGATATGTCTACATAAAAATTTCTGACAAACACGGCAAAAAGAAAACGCCCGAGTGGACCGGCCAATTGTATTTTGCCGTTATATTTAAAACGATATATCATGGTCATGACCGACTTGTCGTAAACTGCTCCGGCACGTGCAATCCCGAATTTTTTTTCAGATTCAAGGCAGGAGCCGCATACATGATCATTACCCTCACGACTTTTGAACAAAAACCCGCATTTTGAGCAGATGGGAGATTCTACCGGAGTATAATCAGGCAGGCAGGAATTGCATAACAATGGTGTAAGCAGAGCCTTATAAATCTCATCCAAATCCCTGCCGGTGAGAAATCCGGGATCAAGCTGCTGCAGCCGTGTAAATTCTGTTTTAAAGTCCTTGAAATGAAAAAAGGCCCCGCAAACCAGACAGCTGGTTGGAAACAGGGCCTCCTTTATGACTTTGGTAATTAGTTTTAACATATAAAAAATACAGAATTGGTTTCATTAGTTCTATTGGTTTTATTGGTTAACCAATTGAACCAACAAACTGATTAAACTAATCAAACTAATAAAGATATAATATCTTTAACCGGTATCATCCCATTTTTTCTATAATATGTCCGGCAAATTCAGAACATTTCACCTCTTTTGCACCTTCAATCTGACGGGCAAGATCATATGTGACCGTTCCAGCCTTGACAGTCGCCTGAAGGGCATTTCTTATTAAAGCTGCAGCTTCATTCCAGCCCATATAATCAAGCATCATGGCTCCGGAAAGAATCAAAGAGCTTGGATTAACCTTGTCCAGCCCGGCATATTTTGGTGCCGTACCGTGTGTTGCTTCAAATACTGCGCATTCATCACCAATATTTGCCCCAGGTGCCATGCCGAGACCGCCTACCTGGGCTGCAAGAGCATCCGAAATGTAATCACCGTTGAGATTCGGGCATGCAATAACACCATATTCATCAGGTCGAAGAAGAACCTGCTGGAACAGCATATCTGCTATACGGTCCTTTATAACGACTTTTCCTTCAGGTTGTTTACCCTCATATTTTTCATAAAGTTCATCTTCGGTTATGGTTTTATCTGCAAACTTTTCCCTGGCAACTTCATATCCCCAATTTCTAAAAAAGCCCTCGGTAAATTTCATTATATTACCCTTGTGCATAAGGGTCACACTGTCCAAACCGTTATCTATGGCATATTGTATTGCAGCAACCACTAGTCTTTTGGTGTTTACCTCACTCATAGGTTTTATACCGATACCGGCAGGGGCTGTCAGATTTGCGCCTGTAGTTTCTTTCAAAAAAGCAATAATACTTTCCGATTCCTTACTTCCCGAAGCATACTCGATACCGGCATATACATCTTCAGTGTTTTCCCTGAAAACAACCATATTAATCTTTTCAGGGGCTTTCATGGGACTCGGTACAGGATCAATATATTTAACCGGCCTGACACATGAATAAAGGTCAAGCTTCTGCCGGATAGTTACATTAAGACTTCTTATCCCTTCACCCACTGGAGTAGTCAGAGGCCCCTTTATGGCCACAATATATTCTTTTATGGTTTGGAGCGCTTTATCTGAAAGCCATTCGCCTGTCTTTTCAAAACCTTTCTCACCAACATCAAGTTCAAGCCAATCTATCTCCTTCTTTCCTTCATATGCTTTTTCAACAGCATCGTCTAATATCTGCCGGGTTGCATTCCATATATCCGGTCCTATACCGTCGCCCTCTATAAAAGGTATTACAGGGCAATCAGGAACATTTAATGATCCGTCACTGTTTTTTGTTATTTTGTTCATATCTTTTCCTTTCCAAACTATTAATCGGTTATACTTTTTATAAATTCATCACTTTTAGTTTTATAATTTTCAAGATCTTTTAACGGCTTTTTGTCTTTGTCTTAACGCCTCATACATAACTACTGCACCGGCAACAGAAGCATTCAGTGAGTTTACCGGCCCGGTCTGAGGTATGGATATGAGAAAGTCACAGTTTTTCACGACAAGAGGTCTTACACCCTTGTCTTCACCTCCTACGATAATTCCGAGATGGCCAGTCAGGTCACTATCATAAAGCACCTGGTTTGAACTCCTGTCAAGACCGGCAATCCACACCCCGTTTCCCTTTAATTCCTTAACAGCATTTACCAGGTTTGTAACACATGCCATTTTTATATGTTCCAGTGCTCCTGCAGAAGCCTTTGATACTGAAGGGGTCGGCATAGCTGATCTGTCCTTTGGAATTATGATCCCGTTCACACCCGAACATAAAGCGGTTCTTATCAATGCTCCAAGATTCTGGGGATCAACTATATTATCTAGCAGAAGCAGAAATAGATGCCCCTCACCGATATGCTTTCCAGAAATAAGTTCATCAAGCCCTTCAAGCGGGTAAATGCTGGTTCTGGCCCCTATCCCCTGATGAGAATTTGTACCTGCACTGGAAGCAAGTTGAGAAGATTGTACAAATTTTACAGGTATCTTCCTTGACCGGGCAAAGTCGATGATTTCTTCAACACGCCCTTTAACTTTATCTTTTGAAACATAAAGTTCAAGAAACTTCCGTCTGCCTGCCTTAAGAGCTTCAAAAACAGGATGTATCCCATATAGTATTTCTTCTTTTATATTTCCTCCGTATTTACTACCTGTATTTTCCTATAATTGACACCAGCTCATCAATTGCAGCAGTCAGTTCATCATTTATTATAATGTGCCGGTATAGATCCTTTTTACTTATTTCTTCCTCAGCATTTTTTAAACGCCTCTTGAGATCTTCTTTGCTTTCTGAACCTCTGGACTCAAGACGTTCCTTTAAAATATCTATCGACGGCGGCATAATGAAAAATGTCAGGCTTTCGGGATAATTTTCAAGAATCCTGATTGCTCCCTGCACGTCAATATCTAATAAGATGTCATTACCGGAAGCAATACTGCTGTTTATGAATTCAGCAGATGTTCCGTAATAATTGCCATGAACCTCTGCCCATTCAGCCCATATACTTTTCTTTATACCTTCCTTGAATTCTTCTTTTGTTACAAAAAAATAATCAACTTCATTTTGTTCTCCTGCCCTCGGAGATCTTGTAGTATATGATATGGAATACATTATATCCGGAAATTTTTCTCTGACGGCATTACACAAAGTTGTCTTACCGGCTCCGGAAGGAGCGGAGATAATAATAAGGTTACCTTTATTACTATTATTTTCAATATTCAGATCGCCCATACCGGTTTACTGACTCTCCTTTAATGTTGTATATCGCTGAGATATAGTTTCTGACTGAATGGCTGAAAGAATGATATGGTTACTATCCATAATTATTATTGAACGGGTTCTTCGACCATGGGTGGCATCCACAAGACGATTCTCTTCTTTTGCTTCATCTTTAAGACGTTTCATCGGGGCAGAATTTGGAGATATAATGGCAACAATACGTTCAGCAACAACACTTCCTCCAAAACCTATATTCAACAAACTCTGTTCCATTCTTCCTCCTTAATTAAAATATACCAACTCACAGATAATATATGTTTTATTCCTGAACAAGGCCTTTGGATCATTCAATATTCTGAACCTGTTCACGAATTTTTTCGAGTTCGGATTTTAATGCAACTATAATATGAGATACATCAGCCTTTCCGGTTTTTGATCCCATAGTATTAAACTCCCGGTTAAATTCCTGAATTAAAAAATTCAGCTTTCGGCCCGCCGGTTCACCTGATTCCATTATTTCACGAAACTGTTTGACATGGCTTCGGCCTCTTACAATTTCTTCGGAAATATCACTCTTATCAGCGAGAAAAGCAGCCTCCTGGGCTATCCTTTCAGGATCAATATCTACAATACCGTTAGTCAATGCCTGGATACGATCCTTTAAACGCTCCTGGTAAACCGGTAAAAGATCGGCAGATTCCTTTTCAATTATTTTAATATTACTTTCAATCTCTTCAAGACGCATAGCAATATCTTCTGCCAGAAAAGCGCCCTCATTTTTCCGCATAGCATCCAGCTCATCAAGCGCCTTTCTAATGGATTCTTCAATAACTACCCACTGAAGTTCAAGGTCTTTTTCAACCTCCACAGGTTTTATAATACCCCCGACATTTGAAAGCAAATCAAGAGATATCTCTCCATCAAGGTCAAACCTGTCTTTAAGCATGACAAGCGCATTCTTATAAGCATCTGCCCTTGCTTCATCTATTTCAAAAGCATTTACAGCTTCTGATGTTTCTTCGACAGACAGTTTGATTTCGATTCTGCCCCTTGCTATACTGTCAGATATCAGGCTTTTAATTTTTGCCTCAAAAACACTTAAGGCCTGAGGAGTTCGCAGATTCATATCAAGATTTTTACTGTTATAAGAACGGATTTCCGTCACAACTGTAATATCTTCATTTTTATGCTCCGACCTTGCATATGCTGTCATGCTTTTAATCATTTTTTTCAAAATCCTTTAGATCCAATATATATTTCATGCGTACCTTTTCAAGAAAAGCAAGCATAGTATCATCCGAATAGTCAGGATATGTCCATGGCAGGGTTTTAAAACCGCCCTTCTGATAAATAAGAGTCAAATCAGCGTATATCTTCCTGCCTATGTAAATCCTGTGTGTGAAATTCTTGCCTGTTGCAAGTACAAATCTTTCAAGCAGGAGGTAGCCAGGATCAATATTAACCGAACGATTTCTATCACTGGATAATGCTGTTTCCAGATCATTTGTTTTGAGTTTTATATCAGCAAGAGAAGACTGCTTAATAAGTTTCTTAAAAACCACCAAACGCCTGAACAACGGCCCTCCCATTTCAGGTTCATAATATGAAGTATACTCAAAAGGCAGCCATGCACTCAAGATATCAAAAGGGCCGAATAGTTCTTCCAGATCTTTTGCTAATGATGAAAGGATTCCTTTATCTTTCATCAAAAGGCTTATGATAAGCTTTGCCGGTCTGGGAGATTGTGGTTCACTCATATTTAGATTGTGCCTTTAATAAAATGGAGACTTTTTATAACATCATTATTCAAGAGGTTTGGCTTCATCGATTAGCATAACAGGTATATCATCTCTTATTTCATATAAAAGTTTACACGCATCACAAATCAAACCGTCTTCTTTCTCATTTAGATATATATCGCCTTTGCATTTCGGACATGCAAGAATATCAAGTAGTTCTTTACTTATTGCCATGATCCCCCCATTGATTGCGTCGTAAAAGTCTCCATCTACTGCGTTATAGAAGTTTATCAGAAGCTCGACATACTATGTGTATGCATTCACTCCTGATAAACAGATATGCCTTGTATCTGAAGATTTATACTTAGCAATCAGTACTACTTTACGAGTTTATACTCTATTGAATGTCAGAATGCCTGTACAAATTAACGACAAATAAACATCACATAAATATTAAATAAATATATATAGCAGACAAAAAAGCTGCATGCAAAATTAAAAATTGATGGCGTCGTAAAAAGTCTTCATCTACTGTGTTATAGTGCTTGGCTATCGGTTATACTTTTTACGAGTTCCTCAAAATTCATCCGGGTATAATTATTGAACGATATTGCAGTAACCCCGCCATAGGCGGGGTTTTGAGGTTTGATATATTGAGGATCGAACAAATATCAATTAATTATTGAAGACTAAAATGTGAATATATTTTCACGTAAGTCTCATGAACCAAATGTCTCGGTATTAAGCCATCACAGTCACATTTTCACGGGGGATGTGGTCTAGTGGTCGAACCAGTTCCATTGTTATGGACTCGGATTCACATTTAATGACGCAAAGGCCGCAGCCGTAGCATTTTTCCTTGTCACTTTTAGCCTTAAGTTTCTTTGAGCCAGGAACCTTTTCCATCTCTATGGCGTCAAAGTGGCAGCGATCCACACATACCTGGCAGCCTGAGCAGGTTTCCTCATCATTAGAAGCAATAAAACGACTTTTGGCAAAACTACTGGCGATACTATCTATCCTTTTAAGAGGATCAAGTCCTGTGCAGCAACAGCTGCAGCAATAACATATGTAATCCATACTTTTCATCAAACTGATATTGCCAACCATAGGAATAAGCCCGTCATCTTCTGCGGTAAGGCAATTATTATACATTTCTTCAACAGAGATGTCTTTGCCGCCGCCCCGTGAAATTGCAAAGTCGGCACGCTTGTTAAATTGCATGCAATTATGAGCAGAAGAGTCACAAGCCCTTACAATTGTACGACATGCACAATTACGCACTGATCTGCTTTTAGAGGCCTCGACAATGGCTCTCATATCTTCCCAGGGCATGAGTTCTGCTCCCTCAGGAACCGACTTATAAGCCGGTATAACCCTAAGCATCTGAGTATCCATTTGGGTCAATGCTTCTCCAATTTCCTGTCTCCACTGTTTTACATAAAACTCATTCCACAAATCTATCAAACCGGGGGCAAAGGTTTCCGGATCACTTGACATCATCACTTCATGTAAATAGGCCAGACTGTTAGGAAAACGTGTGCCCTTTCTGGAGGGTACTACAAGGCCCCGACGCATGAAATCATTAATCTTGTCCTTAACTGAATCTTCATCCATATTAAATTTGGCGGCCAGTGCATCATTTTCTGCCGGCAATGCAAGAAGAATATCTGCCTCTTCCGGTGTGAAAGCTTTGGTCAGAATGTTAAGGACCAGATCTGAATTTTCATTACCTGATCTCTTTGCCAGCAAACGATAGGATTCATGGGTGGTCATGGAACTCTTCCTCCATTTCTTGGATAAAATTATGTTTCAAATTAAACTATTTAAGACAAGAAGGTTAAATAAATCATCGGTCTGTCGGACTTGTAATAAAATCCTTGATTGAAAAACCCGTAAAAAACACAACCGATGGCTAAGTAAAAATCTTCATATATAAGGCATAGTGGTTGATCAGGAGTGAAGGCATACATGTAGTATGTCGAACTTCTGATCAACCGCTATAACGAAGTAGATGAAGACTTTTGACGACGCCATCAGTCTTGGAATATATCTGAATACTCGACCTTCAACTCCTTTTTCTTTATCCTTTGAGTCGGAGTTAAAGGGACCTCATCTACAAAAATCACCTTTTTGGGCACCTGATATCCGCCTAATTTTGTTTTGCAGAATGAAATAACATCTTTTTCATCCAGACTAACATTATCCTGCTTTTCTATTATGGCGACAACAGCTTCGCCCCAGCGTGGATGCGGCACACCAATGGCCGCTGTATGTTTAACCCCGTCAATTTGTGAAACGACACTTTCCACTAAAATCGAAGGTACATTCTCGCCACCGGTTCTGATCATGTCCTTCTTTCGGTCAATAAACTGTAATTGCCCGAACCGGTCAATAGCACCGATATCGCCTGAATGATGCCACCCGAATTTCCGGCTTTCCTGAGTTACCTCATCATTATTCAGGTAACCTGCCATAACTTGAGGGCCACGCCAGCATATTTCACCTGGTTCACCATTGGTTGATTCATTTCCATCATCATCAAGAATTGCCACATCAAGTAATGGGTTCGGTTTGCCCCAATAGTTTGCACCTTCATGTTCAACCTCTTCGTGGCTAAATGCATGGGCCATACCGGACACTTCGGTTTGTCCTGCTCCTCCTGTGAAAACAAGTTTCGGACACATGGAATCAAGAATCTTTTTCTCTTCAGGAGATGGCCATGCTGCAAGCAGAATCTCAAGTGAGCTGAAATCCCGTTTCTCAAGATCAGGTATTTTATAAAAGTCATCCATCATATGGGGCATCATATCAATGGCTGTAATCTTTTCCTGTTCAATGAGATCTGCTAAATGCAGGGCATTAAATTGCGGGATAAACACGATGGTCCCCCCCAGATAATGGGTCATCAAAGCCTTTGTTTCAGCAGCAATATGAAACATGGGCCAAAAAAGATAATAAACCGTATCTAATCTATAGCCGGCAGTCACAAGGTTAATAGAGCCGAACAAAAGTGACAGGTGTGTGTGTTTTACTCCTTTTGGATTTGCCGTAGTGCCGCTTGTAAACATAACCTGGGCCAAATCATCATTATTAATGATTATATCCATAATTTCATCATCCGGCTGTCCGTCAATGAGCTCATTAATAAATATATCTTCACTATCTATATTTTCATCAAGCTTGGAATAATATGCAGAAGAGAGAATATTATTCTTCAGTCCTGCCACAATCCCGGCAAAAACAGTACTATAAAAAACCATTCTGGGTTTGGCTTCTTCTATGCAGTAATTTATACCGTCCAGTGACTGCCCCACATTAACAGGAATCATAACAAAGCCGCCCTTAAAACAAGCATACATGACTACAATGAATTCGATACTGTTCAAACCTAAAATCGCAACCTTATCACCCTGAACCAGCCCCTTTTCCCGCATAGCATGAACCAGTTGATTGACACGGCTGTTCAATTCTTTGTATGTGACAATGTCGTTCACACCATTATAATTTACTACAACAGCTTTTTTTCCAGGAGTCTGCCTGGCTTTTCTTCTTAAAATATCTCCCAATGCGACTCGCCTGATTATGTTTTCCTCAAGATTTGCTAAATTCACTCTTTTATCCTCCCAACATTCAATTTTGGTAAACCACCAATATTTAACTATAGTAAATTATTCAAAATTATAAATGATGGTTAAGTATAAATCTTCATATACAAGGCATCTTATTTGGGCAGGCGAGAAGGCATACATGTAGTATGCCGAACGTATGCCCAAATGCGATAACACAGTAGATGGAGACTTTTACGACGCCATCAGCTTCTAAAAAGTTTCTAAGATCTTACCACCGGTAAGCTCAAAATCACACACCATATAACTTGCTGCTATATTATTTACTACAGGAAGCATGTGCCACGGATCCAGCACAGATGCCCCTGTAAAATGGCAGTTTCCGGTACCAATCCATACTTCGGTATTACTGAATATCATTGTAGATTGTATCAGTTCGACTAAAGAATGATCTTTACCCTCTTCCGGGCTGGGTATTACCCTCAAGGCGCATGCTTCAACAGGCGTTCGATCCGGAAAAGCTTCACCAGGAAGCTCCGGGCGCACAACCCCGGAACAAATCCTTATCCCTTTTGGCCGCTCCACATATGCCGCCATCATTCCATCCTGATCAACAAATTCGATAACCCCCATGGTCTTCGGGTATCCGTAAACCTCCCGTCCTCCCATAATCGGCATATTTTCACTCAGGATAAGCTGGATCATATAATTGATATCCTGGCCTTTATATTTCACATTTAGTCCCAATATCGCTTCCCGGTATGGGCCGACAGTAGACCATGGATATTCGGCAAATGTCACAACCGCAGTAGGAGAATCAGGTAC
This sequence comes from Desulfobacterales bacterium, assembly GCA_018693105.1. GTDB lineage: Bacteria > Desulfobacterota > Desulfobacteria > Desulfobacterales > SURF-7 > JABHLN01. Next base: position 12,547 of record JABHLN010000081.1, read on the forward strand.
GCTGAACTGTTCCGGAATCAATTCCGCTGCAGATTCCTTGTCAGTCTCATAATCAAATCTCAGCATTCGGGCCTGTTTGAAAAAGTAAGGTTGTCTTTGATAAGCCGGTGCACTGACAGGCATTGTATAGCCCCATTTATCTTTTGTTAGTTTACCCTGTATTTCCATAGCTACCTCCTGTATGCCTGAAAGTGATTAGTTCCTTATTTTTGAAAAACCTAACAAACCGAACCTATTAAATCAAACATATTCACAAGATAAAGCTATAGCTATAGCGTATACTTTATTATATCAAAGACACATATATTTGAATGAATCGAAAGTTTTTTTAACTTTAAAATTACTTTACAAAGCTTTCTAATAAACGTAACAGGCTGATTTGTTGTAATTTTACAACTTGACATTTTTATATTTTAATTATTAGTCTATCCTTTTTTTCTCTCGAAATTCAATTAATCAGAAATAATATCCCATTTGGACATGAAACATATGTGTATCTTAGTCCCTGACACGGACTTTTAAAACATGCAAAAATAAATAACATGTTGATATAAAATGGAAAAATCAATATGGTTTTATGGCATGTTTTTTGATATCTAATTTATAAAGAATAGTTTTATAGAAATTTAGAATTCAAATTAGGAGCTGCTGTACTTAAATTGCAGGTTTATGGGATATGGGAATAGGATCAGTTGGAAAAATATTGACAATGGCGCCTCTGTCCGGATCGATAAAAAATAAAGTTGAGATAATCGGGCCTTTTCAAGAGTTCTTTAAAAAAATTGTGAATGGCAGTTTATTACTATCCATTGCAGCCATAGTTGCTATCATATGGGCCAATGTTTCTGCCTCATATGGCTCATTTTGGGCAACTGAATTGTCCCTTAACATTGGGGATATGCATATTTCCAAAAGTCTAGTCCACTGGATAGATGAAGCATTGATGACCCTTTTCTTTTTTACAGTAGGGCTTGAAATAAAACGGGAAGTTATTGTTGGGGAATTATCAAGTTTGAAAAAG
>JABHLN010000082.1 GCA_018693105.1 Desulfobacterales bacterium
CGCTATAACACAGTAGATGGAGACTTTTTACGACGCCATCAAACTGATGGCTATGTATAAATTTTAATATATAAGTCATTCGTATATAATATCGAAATTCTGAACAACCTATATATATGAATTTTACGCCATCAGTTTTAATATTCCATGCTTATTATCTGGATTTCAGCGCTTCCGGTGTAGGAAAATCTTTGAAAACTTCTTCAGATGACTGAAGGTCTTCATCAGACATTTCTATGTTATGTATTTCTCCTGCAAAATATTTATCATATGCAGCCAGATCGAGAAGACCATGACCGCTATAGTTGAAAAGAATTACCTTTTCCTTCCCCTCTTCTTTCGCTTTCTTTGCTTCTTCAATAGCACCTGCAATTGCATGTGTTGTTTCCGGGGCGGGAATAATTCCTTCAGTTCTTGCAAAAAGAACTCCGGCATCATACGCTGATACCTGCGTAACAGACTTGGGCTCAGCAATACCCTCTGCTACAAGCTGGCTTACAGTCGGGGCCATTCCATGGTATCTAAGCCCCCCTGCATGAATCGGGGGAGGAACAAAAGTGTGTCCCAGACTGTGCATGGGAAGCATTGGTGTATACCTTGCTGTATCTCCATGGTCATAAACAAATGGGCCTCTTGTAAGTGTCGGACATCCTGCAGGTTCTACCGGATAGATATCAATTTGTTTTCCATTAATTTTGTCACGAACAAATGGAAAGGCAACCCCTGCGAAATTACTACCACCGCCTGCGCAACCAATAACAACATCAGGGTAATCCCCTACTTTCTCCAATTGTTTTTTTGCTTCAAGCCCTATAACGGTCTGATGAAGCATGACATGATTAAGTACGCTTCCAAGGGAATAACGGGTCTTTCCGGTTTCATCACCTACAGCAGCCTCAATTGCTTCGCTTATTGCAATACCAAGACTTCCGGGAGTATTGGGGTCTTTACTTAATGCTTCCTGCCCGGCCTTTGTAGCCATACTTGGACTAGGAACACACTCACCGCCCCAGGCAGCCATCATGGATTTACGATAAGGTTTCTGGTCAAAGCTAATCCTTACCATGAAAACCTTACATTCCAATCCAAACTGGGAACAGGCAAAAGACAGGGCGCTTCCCCATTGCCCTGCACCTGTTTCAGTGCAAATCCTCTCAATCCCAAATTCCTTGTTATAATAAACCTGTGCAACTGCAGTATTTGGTTTATGACTTCCGGGAGGGCTGACACTTTCATCTTTGAAATATATTTTTGCCGGAGTATCAAGAGCTTTTTCAAGTGCTAAAGCCCTTACAAGCGGCGATGGACGCCATATACTATATACATCCAATACCGGTTCTGGTATATCAATCCATCTTTCGGTGCTTACCTCCTGCTCAATCAGGTTCATAGGAAAAACCGGTGCAAGTGCTTCGGGACCAATCGGGTTTCCATCCGGACCCAGTGGAGGATTCATCTTTATATCTGCAAGAATATTATACCATTTACGGGGCATTTCATCTGTGTTTAAAAAAATCTTCCGGCCTGTCATATATCCCTCCTTTATTTAATGATTATTATGAATTTCTACAGATCTTTCTCCTGTTTTTCAATATCCATACGAATGCTATCAAGAATTCCGTTAATAAAGGCACCTGATTCTTCGGTACCGAATTTCTTTCCAATATCTATAGCTTCGTTAATAGTAACCTTTGGCGGAATATCATCACAATATAAAAGTTCATATACCGCCATTCGTATAATACTCCTGTCAACTTTTGACATTCGGCATATTTTCCAGTTATCGGAATAACGTTCAATAAGCAAATCAATTTCCGACCGGGTATCTATTACACCTTTTACAAGCTTTAAAAAAAACGGCAACACCTTCTCTGATGGGGAAAAATTTCTACAAAAGAGTTCAATCCTTTCATCAGAATCATCTTTGCTCATTTCAATATCAAAAAAAGCCTGTAAAGCAAGTTCCCTTGACCTGCGGCGATTACCCATTATTAAGCCTGATCAACAGCATCTATCAGGTTCGCCATTTCCACCGCAGATATAGCTGCACTCCAGCCCTTATTTCCTGCCTTCGTACCTGCACGTTCAATAGCCTGTTCGATTGTATCGGTGGTAATTATTCCAAAAATAATTGGAACGGAAGATTCCAAGCTTACAACAGCAACACCTTTGGATACTTCAGAACTGACATAATCAAAATGAGGAGTCGCTCCTCTTATCACTGCGCCAAGACATATAATAGCATCATACCGGCCCTTTTCAGCCATTTTTTTTGCAATAAGCGGAATTTCAAACGCACCGGGTACTTTTACAACTTCAATATCGGCATCATTTGCCCCGCTTCTGATAAGGGCATCAATCGCACCGCTGACAAGTCTGTCAGTAATGAAATCATTAAAGCGGCTGGCTACAATTCCAAACTTTTTGCCTTTGGCAAGAAGATTGGCTTCAATTATTTTCGGCATTATATCCTCCCAGTCTTTTTCAATAATAAAAAATCTTTATAATCACACTTGATAAATTCGTAAAAACTATAACCTATGGCTGAGCAACCCCTGCTATAACGAAGTTTAAGACGCCATCAAACTTATTTTTGTTCGGACTCCGGCTCAATATTTAAAAGGTGACCCATTTTCAACTTCTTGCACTCAAGATAACATGCGTTATGTTCATTTGGCTCCATTTCAATAGAAACCTGCTCAACTACACTTAATCCGTAACCTTCAAGTCCAATCATCTTCTTGGGGTTGTTTGTTATAAGCTTCATTTTCCTGACACCTAAATCAACAAGCATCTGGGCTCCTATACCGTAATCCCTCATATCATCCTTGAAGCCCAGGGCTTTATTTGCCTCAACAGTATCAAACCCGAAATTCTGCTGAAGCTCATATGCTTTAAGTTTATTCACAAGCCCGATACCCCTTCCTTCCTGTCTCATATAGAGAATTACACCGGAACCTTCAATATTCATCATATCCATTGCCTTATGAAGCTGTTCTCCACAATCACAACGAAGAGAACCAAAAATATCTCCTGTCATGCACTCTGAATGAACCCTTACGAGAACAGGTTTTTCCGAATCGATTTCACCCTTTACCATTGCAATATTAAGGAGATCATCTACTTCATTTTCATAGGCTACCATTTTGAATTCACCGTGTATGGTGGGTATCATAGTTTCAGCTGCACGGCTTATAAATGACTCCTTTTGTGTAATATACTTCACAAGATCCGCAATTGTACAAATTCCAATCCCATGCTCTTCACTGAATTTCTCAAGGGAAGGCATCCTCGCCATAGTCCCGTCATCATCCATTATTTCACAAATAACGCCGAAAGGTTTCAACCCTGCAAGCCTTGCCAGATCCACAGAACCTTCGGTCTGTCCTACACGAGACATAACACCTCCGCGCCTTGCTCTAAGCGGAAAAATATGACCGGGTCTTGCAAGATCTCCGGGCTTTGCATCATCAGCTACAGCTGTAATAATTGTTGTAGCCCTATCAGCTGCTGAAATTCCAGTCGTAACACCTTTTCTTGCTTCAATCGATACTGTAAAACCTGTTTCAAACTGTGATGTGTTTTTAGTAACCATCATCGGCAGATCGAGTGAATCAACCTTTTCTGGTGTAAGTGAAAGACATATCAATCCACGACCGTGTGTTGCCATGAAATTAACTGCTTCCGGAGTAATATGTTCCGCCGCCATGGTTAAATCACCCTCATTTTCACGATCTTCATCGTCAACAAGAATAACCATTCTGCCTTCTTTAATATCTTTAATTGCTTCTTCAATGGTAATCAGTCCCATTTTTCAACTCCCTTATATTTTTATTCTTATTCATTAAATAATTATATGTGTTTAATGAATAAGGTTTTTTACAAAAACCCCTTCTTTGCAAGAAACTCCATGTCTATTGAGGGCCGGTTGCTCCGGGTTTCGTTGTCATCTGCCTTTTGTGTAATAAAGCGTTCTATATATTTTCCTATCATGTCAGTTTCAATATTTACATGGTCACCAACTCTCTTGAACCCGACAGTTGTAAGTTTAGCGGTATGAGGTATTATACTTATCTTAAAACTGCTGCTATTGCATGTATTTACTGTCAGGCTCACACCGTCAACAGCTACTGAACCCTTTTTTATTATATAACGTGAAATATCACCCGGAATTTCAACAGTGATAATTATGGCATTGCCCTGGTTCTTCCTTTCTTTTATTTTGCCGATACCGTCAACATGCCCTGAAACAAGATGCCCGTCCAGGCGGTCTGAAAGCCGAAGAGCTCTTTCAAGGTTTACCCTGTCACCAATTTTAGCATGGCTTAGAATAGACATTGAAAGTGTTTCCGGAGCCACATCCACCTGAAAACTCTTCCCCTGAATTTCTACTGCTGTAAGGCAGGCACCGTTTATAGCAATACTGTCACCAATTTTTGAATTTTCAAGAAAAAAGTCAGACTTAACGGTTATTTTTTTTCCCTGATTTGATGGCTGTATACCTGAAATTGTACCAAGTCCTTCAATTATTCCCGTAAACATGTCCGGCATCCGTATTTTATATTTTTACCTTTGTAAAAAGCTCTTTTTTTGTATTATTTCAAAAATCATATCATCTGAAACTTAAAAACCTGAAAAAAACATTAAACAAGCTAAGCACGAATTACATAATTGGCAATACCTTTATCCTGATAATTGATGCCCATCAAAGAATAGATTTTTAAAATTGTTTACAGGGGTTTGGCAGAAAACTATTCGATGTTCCGGCACAAGTACTAAATAAGATGAAATCGTGCAAAGTATAACCGATGGCTAATTAGTCACTCTATAGCGGGATATACGACGCCATCAAAGATAGCCTTCTATTAAAACATCCTCCCCGAATCTTTTTACCTCAATATCTTTAACCTGAATCGATTCACTCATCAAGTCAGGCCCTTCTCCCCGACAGACAGGCACACCGTTGTCGCCGCCCAGAATTTTCGGGGCATAGAAAAAAAATATTTTATCTACAATCCCGGCCGAAAGAGCTGAATTTATAACCCGGCTGCCACCTTCAATTAGAAGACTTGTTATCCCCATATCACCCAGAATATCCATCAGGGCTTTAAGATCAATACGGCCTTCTTTCTCAGGAACCTTAATAACCTTTATACCATTTCTTTCTATCAGGGCTTTCTTATCATTTGATATATTTAATCCGGTAATAATTAAAGTTTCAGATTTGGAATCCAAATGCAAAATACCGGCATCTTCATGAATAGATAACCTCGTATCAAGTATGATTCTTGCCGGATCAAGCCCTTCTTTTCCATCCAGCCTGGTAGTAAGGCTTGGATTATCCTGCTTTACGGTATCGATACCAACCATGATTCCATCTACAAGATGACGTATTTCATGGGCATACCTTCTTGATTCAACACCTGTAATCCATTTAGAATCACCTGTTCTTGTTGCAATCCTCCCGTCAAGAGTCGATGCGCATTTTAGTACAACAAAAGGCTTTTTTGTTCTAATATATTTAACAAAGATTTCATTAAGTTTTTTGGCTTCATCCTCACATATGCCTGAAGTTACAGTAATTCCATGCTCCTTTAAGCGCTTTATGCCCCCTCCTTTAACATCAGGATTAGGGTCTTCCATTGCCACAACTACATGCCTGATTCCGGAATCAATAATTTTTTCTGTACATGGAGGAGTCCTGCCGGTATGGTTGCATGGTTCAAGAGTTACATAAATAGTTGACCCTTTTACCTGATCACCCGCATCATTAATGGCATTTACCTCTGCATGCGGTCCTCCTGCATTCCTATGCCATCCGGTGCCGACAATTTTGTGATTTTTCACAACTACAGCACCTACCATAGGATTAGGTGATGTATACCCCCGGCCTCTTTCTGCATATGCCAGGGCGGTTTTCATAAAATAAACGTCATTCATAATAATCCCTGGAGCAGGTACTTATCACTTGACTTTCTGGTCACTTAAAAGACTTTTGAGCTCGGAAACAAAATCATTAACATCCTTGAACTCTCTGTAAACAGATGCAAACCTGACATATGCAACGTCATCGAGTCCTTGAAGTTTCAGCATTATTTTTTCACCAACGACACCGGAAAGGATTTCTTTTTCCCCGGTTTCCCTTAAATCTCTTTCGAGATCTCCAATGAAGCTTTCAATATCATGCATGCTGATATCACGTTTCTGACAAGCTTTCTGTAACCCTATTCTAACTTTATCCCGATTGAAAACCTCACGGCGCCCGTCTTTTTTTACTATCATTACAGGAATTTCTTCAATATGTTCGTAAGTTGTAAAACGCCTGCTGCAATCTATACATTCTCTTCGCCTGCGGATTTCATTTCCATCCTTACTCAACCTGGAATCTATAACCTTATTATTGTTTTCACTGCAAAATGGACATTTCATGAATTTCCTCCTTCAATATTTTTATCAAAGTGTATTAATCCAATATCCGCATCCTTTAACATTTCTTCAGACATTTGGTCAGCATAACCTTCCTTGTAATATATCTTCTTTATTCCTGCATTGATAATCATTTTGGCACATATGGAACATGGCAGATTCGTACAAAAAAGAATCGCATCATTTATGGAAACACCATAATGAGCAGCCTGAATAATAGCATTCTGCTCTGCGTGAATACCCCGGCATAATTCATGCCTTTCTCCGGAAGGAACATTCAGTTTTTCTCTCAGGCATCCAATGTCAATACAATGTTCTATACCACTGGGTGCACCGTTATAACCGGTTGATAAAACCCTTTTATCTTTAACAATTATTGCACCTACGGCTCGCCTCGTACATGTGGAACGTTTTGCTACAAGAGTAGTAATATCCATAAAATAATTTTCCCATGAAGGGCGGTCACCTTCCAGAGCCATTCATCCTCCTATTCTTCATCCTATTCTTCATCTAAGTAAACTGGAAACATATTACACAAGCTTATTACTTTTTCTCTTACACCTTTTATAAGATTTTCATTGCCAGGATTTTTTAAAACTTCAACAACATAAGAAGCTATGGCTTCCATCTCTGATTCACCCATTCCCCTTGTCGTTAAAGCCGGAGTTCCCAATCTAATGCCACTTGTCACAAAAGGGCTTTGCGTCTCAAACGGCACAGTGTTTTTATTCACAGTAATTCCTGCAAGGCCCAGAAGGTTTTCCGCATCCTTTCCGGTAATATTCATACTTCTTAAATCAGCAAGCATGAGATGGGTATCTGTACCCCCGGAAACAATATCGACACCTGCTGTCATCAGATAGTTTGCAAGCGTTTTTGCGTTCTTTAAGATATTCTCCTGATAGGTTTTAAAAGAATCTGAAAGAGCCTCCTTAAAGGCAATAGCCTTTGCAGCAATAACATGCATCAAAGGTCCGCCCTGAATCCCGGGGAATATTTCACTATTGAGTTTCGGGCCAAGGTCTGAAGCTGATAAAATCAGACCTCCGCGGGGTCCGCGCAGGGTCTTGTGAGTTGTTGATGTGACTACATCAGCAAAAAGGATGGGAGATGGATGAAGCCCTGTAGCCACAAGTCCTGCAATATGTGCCATATCAACCATTAGATATGCGCCCACAGATTTTGCAATTTCAGCAAACTTTTCAAAATCAAGAGTTCGCGGATAAGCACTTGCACCGGCAACAATCATCTTCGGTTTATGTTTATCTGCTATTGATGCAACTTCTCCATAGTCGATTGTACCAAGATCTTTATTAACTCCGTAATGAACAAAATTGAATATCTTTCCTGAAAAACTCTTGGGGCTTCCATGGGTCAGGTGACCGCCATGTGAAAGATCCATACCAAGAACAGTATCACCTGGCTCCAAGAGAGAAAAATAAGCAGCCATATTTGCCTGTGAACCTGAATGAGGCTGAACATTCGCATAAGAAGCACTAAAAAGCTTTTTTGCCCTGTCAATGGCAAGCTGCTCGGCAACATCAACATGTTCACATCCGCCATAATATCGTTTTCCCGGATAGCCTTCAGCATATTTATTGGTGAGGACACTGCCCTGAGCAGCCATAACTGCTCTGCTTACAATATTTTCAGATGCTATCAGTTCAAGATTTTCGTTCTGCCTTTTAAGTTCCTGAACAACAACTTCTGCAATTTCAGGATCTGTCTGTTTTATATGTTTTATATCCAAATCTTCTTCCTTAAAAATTGAATTGTAAAATTAAACTTTTTACTACTCCGGGAGTTGTTTCTCAAGCCGGAAAACACGACTGTTAGAGCTATTAAAAAACTACAAGAGTCTTTCTTGCAGTAACCGGATTCAGACGACTAAACCCCTTCAATCCGGTCAAAATTGTCCAGGCGTTTCTGATGACGCCCTCCTTCAAAAGGAGTTTCAAGCCATGTTTTAACCAGCTCTATGGCAAGTGCTTCTCCTATTACTCTCCCGCCTAGAACCAGTATATTCGAATCATTATGTTTCCTGCTCATTGCAACTGAAAAAACATCATTGCAAAGGGCGGCACGAACATGTGAAAACCTGTTAGCGACCATTGACATACCAAGCCCTGTACCGCATAGAAGTATTCCTTTTTCAAAATACCCCTTTGAAACACTTGAAGCAACCTTAATTCCAAAGTCTGTATAGTTCACAGACTCTTCGCTAAAAGTTCCCGCATCTTCGACATCAATGCCGTAATCAGATAAAAATTCCTTTATCTTTTCTTTCAAAGGGTATGCAGCATGATCACAACCAATAATGATAGGAGTTTTGTTTTCAACCATTTTTTGTCACTTTCATTTAAAATCTGTTTTCTGGTCAGCTTATAACGCTTGCCGGCCAAATTATAACAGATAATTATAATTATTAACTCTTATAAATTTCTACATATAGTAAAAAAGTACCCTTTGATCAAGGAACAATTTCATAAGTTTTTGATATAGATTCCGGTTTCATAAAAATTATATGCCGATTCAAAAATGTAAATTTTTATTGGAGTTAAACTTCATTCCCAGAACATTGAGTCTGATACGGACAATCATTGACTTTAATCAAATCAAAAGATGTAGCCGTCAGCGCTATAAGGACAAAAAAAGCACTTTGCAAAAGTCTTTTATGGATAACTTTTTATTTGAGGGGGGCTTTGTATTCTGTTGTATAAAAGAAAACCACCGGAGATACTTGATAACTCCGGTGGTTTATACAATTTATTTATTATTTAAATTTTATGAACTATTAAAAAGCTAATTAATGGTACATTGCTCTACTATATCACTTCCGGTACAGACTTTTTATGACGCCATAATTTTTTTAAATATTAAAGATGCGTTTGTACCGCCAAAACCAAATGAATTGCTCATGGCCACTTCCACATTGGTCTTACGGGCAATATTTGGTACATAATCCAGATCACATCCTTCACCCGGATTTTCAAAATTTATAGTCGGAGGAATAATTCCTTCATGGATTGAAAGAGCTGTAAAAGCAGCCTCAATACCACCCGCAGCTCCTAGAAGATGACCTGTCATGGATTTTGTAGAGCTGACAGCTAAAGAATCGGTGTTGCCCTCAAAGACAGTCTTTATAGCTTCTGTTTCATATTTATCATTAAGCTCGGTTGAGGTGCCGTGGGCATTAATATAATCAATTTTGTCATATGTTATACCGGCGTCATCAATGGCAGCCTGCATACACCTTGCAGCTCCTTCTCCACCGGGAGCAGGATGAGCCATATGATATCCATCACCGCTCATACCGTAGCCGCATACTTCCGCATAAATATGAGCGCCCCTTTCAAGAGCATTTTCAAGTGTTTCAAGAACTAAAATTCCACTTCCTTCACCCACTACGAATCCGTCCCTGTCTCTTTCAAATGGCCTTGAGGCTTTTTCAGGTTCGTCGTTACGTGTAGAAAGAGCTTTCATGTTGCTGAAACCGGCAACACAAGTTGGGGCTATTACAGACTCAACACCGCCTGTTATCATCGCATCAGCATCCCCTCTCTGGATTATTCGAAAAGATTCACCAACCGCATGAGTCCCTGCTGCGCAGGCTGTAGCAACAGAAGAATTAGGGCCTTTTGCTCCTAAATGAATTGAAATCATACCCGGGGCCATATTTCCTATCATCAAGGGAATTAGAAAAGGGGTAACCCTTTTAGGTCCTTTTTCTTTAATGACAATTGTAGCCTCTTCAATCATTGAAAGGCCACCAAGGCCGCATCCTGTAAAGACACCAACACGATTCCTGTTGGAATCGTCAACTACTAACCCTGAATCTTCAAGAGCCATTCGTGCCGCACCAATACCATAACGAATAAAAGGCTCCATCCGCTTTGCCTCTTTTTTAGGCATAAAATCCTCAGCCTGAAAATCGTTTACTTGCCCGGCTATTTTTGTATCAAAAGCAGATGTATCAAATCTGGTTATCTCACCTATTCCTGATTTTCCTTCAATAAGTCCGGACCAAGTCTCCTTAGCGCCTGTTGCAATTGGAGTTATAAGGCCAATACCGGTAATAACCACTCTTCTGTTCAAACTAAACCTCCTTATTTTACGGAAGGCATCATAATTGACAAATCACTCAAAGATCTCAGCCAAATACACAAAGCATAAATACTACTCTGTGAAATATCTTTAAAAATCAAAAAATATACCTTAAACACCAAGTATTTTTTATGAGTTAGCTTTTACAAATTCAATGGCATCTTTGACCGTTATAATTTTTTCTGCCTCTTCATCAGGAATCTCAACATCAAACTCCTCTTCCATAGACATTATAAGCTCAACCAGGTCAAGAGAATCAGCTCCCAGATCATCTACCATGGATGCTCCCAAAACTACGTCAGCTACATCTACACTTAATTTTTCTGCAATAACTTTAATAATTTTATCTTCAATCGACATAAATCTTTTCTCCTTTTAATAATTTTAGACCATACTTGAACAAAACCTGCTTTCTGCAAAATGACTTAATTAAATATCAGATATACATTCCACCACTTACATGAATGACTTGACCAGTGAGATATGAACCGGCTTCAGAAGCAAGAAAAGAAACAACACCTGCTACATCTTCAGGTGTTCCCGCTCTGCCAAGCGGTACCTGAGCCACCATATTCTCCCTGACCTTTTCAGACAACTGAGCTGTCATATCAGATTCAATAAACCCGGGTGCAACAGCATTAACCGTAATACCTCTGGAGGCAAGCTCTTTGGCTGCGGTCTTTGTCAGCCCGATTAAACCGGCCTTTGAAGCCACATAGTTGGCCTGCCCGGGATTACCGGAAACCCCGACAACAGATGATATATTGATAATGCTTCCGCTGCGCTGCTTCATCATGATTCTTGAAGCTATTTTGATGCAGTTAAACGAACCTTTAAGGTTAATGTTTAATACATCGTCCCAGTCTTTTTCTTTCATTCGGACCAAAAGTCCGTCTCTGGTAATACCTGCGTTATTAACAAGGACATCTATGCGTCCTGTTTCTTCCATTACCTTATCAAAAAAACCTGACATATCTTCTTCTGATGTCACATTTGCGCACAGGCTTTTTGCACTTCCTCCTGTTTCGGCAACAAGTTTTTCTGTCACAGGAGCTTCCGGATCCTCCGGAAAATAATTAAAAAAAATCGATGTGCCCGGTCCGGCAAAAGCAAGACATATTGCCCTGCCGATACCTCTTGAGCCTCCTGTTACAACAATAGTCCGTTTTTCCTTATCCGCCATGATACCCCCAGAACAAATATCTATAACTGTATTAATCCAGCTTAAAGACCATATTATCTATGAGAGAATTCGATTTTAGGTTTTGACCCTGTTAATCTCCCGGTATATTTTCCAAAACTGGCACACCTAAACTTGAACACCAGAACCTACACAAATGATCACTTAATATTCAATCTGTATTTAATAAGGACTAATTTTTAATCATCATCTTTATCAATTACATTACGACCCTTGTAATTCCCGCAACTTGGGCATGCATGATGTGGAAGCCTGGCTTCGCCGCACTGGGGGCAGGATACCGTACTCGGCGCTTCGGTTTTTTGGTGTGTGCGCCTTTTATCCCGTTTTGACTTTGATGTTTTTCTTTTTGGTACAGCCATGAGTAATCTCCTAACTATTTTAAATTTATAATAAATTTGCAAATTCATTACTATTTGTTTAAACAAACCGTTAAGTAATTGAATTCAATGAAATTGTCAAGAATTTAATTGGATTTTATTCTTTCGTTTTTATTGAGATGAATAAGCATATATGATATTTATTGTTTTTGTTAATTGTAAAAACCGGCGTGATGGCTGTAACAGATTGTTATTTAAGGATTATAATACATGGGTTTTTCTATAGGAATTTTCAGGAAAACCCTTGAAAAAGCCGTAATGGTGAAAAAAAATTTTATTTTCTTGGCTGATTATAGAGTTTCAATATTTTATAGCCACATTGTAATTACTAGTAAGATATTGGACTCAGTTAGTAATTAAGGATAGTTATAGTATGCTTTTACAGCATGTTGTATAAGCCTATCATACTATATCAGGTTTTTTTTGAGTAATACTTTATTATAACAATTATGGGGCTTACGTAATAATATAACTGGTGGATATATAGCATACAAATAAATTAGCATGCCGAACATCAGGCCGAAACCATAAAACAAAAGTCCGGCTATCGTGAGAGTTATCGAGTCATAAAAACTGTTTTATTATAAAAACACAAATAAG
>JABHLN010000083.1 GCA_018693105.1 Desulfobacterales bacterium
ACTACTTCTATATCTTCTACTCCTGATCAACCTCAACGTCTTATATATATGATGATTCCTACTTAGCCGTATGTATACTTTTAACTGCAGCTCCAATAATTGTTTATTAAAAAGCCCCCTGTATATAAAACATGCAGCGGGCTTTTAATTTATAGTTATACTCAGCCCTTCATAACATCAATCATGGAAAACACAGCCCCTTTTTCAGACTCTTTAATTTTCTTTTCAAGAAAAATAACTGCATCAAGAGTACCCCTGGAATAAATATCCCGACCATTGATATTGTGCGTAAAAGCGAACTTAGCATTATTATCTGCTGAAGTAATTGTATATGTATGCCAGGCATGTCCACCGAGATGTTCATCAGGAACACCCCATTTAGTTTTCTGGATTTCAGGATCACGTTCCTTTTTGATCTGCTTTTCTTCATACGAAAGCCCCATTTTATTAAAATACTGAACCATTGCTTTTGCAGTCCCGCTTGTATCAGCCTTTCCTTTCTGGTGACTTTCATTTATTTCCAGTGTATATCCATTAAAAAGACCCGGGAATGTATCTGCTGCATACTCCATCATTGCCTGAAACCCCACAATCTGTTTTGCCATATTAGGTGCAATCACAGCAGGAATATTTGACGAGATAACCGTATTGTGTAGAAGTTCCCTGTCGCCACCCGTTGTACCCATTACAAATGGCAGGCTGTTCCTGCAGTAAAAATCTGAATTATCGTTTACGGCTGTGGGATGAGTGTAATCAATACTAATGAACTCGCCCTCTCTTTCCTTGATTTCATTAATCATAAGGTCTCGATCTGAAGGAGAAATCAGTTTTACAGTTGAAGAACCAACTATATGTTCAGTTTCAGTAATTTCAGGTCCTGTAAGTGAATAAGGGATAAGGTAAAACCTGTCATCATAAATAGCGTGTTTTGCCATTATTATTGCTACATTACCCGGAATACCGTTTATCATTACTTTTATTTTATTCATTATTATAACCCCATATCTTTGGATAATAATTTTTAGAAGCTATCTCAAAATAAATCTAAGTGCCCCTGGCGGCGTTACAAAGCGGCTCAAAATGCTCACATACTACCCGTATGCTCCGCTCTCTCGCCCCTTTGTGCCTTGCCAGGAACCCTAATCTATTTTTTGAGACAGCTTCTAATGAATTTGTTCATGGACGGTTTGAATTCTGTCCACAAGTTTACATAGTTTAGGGAATTCATTACTATCAACAGTATTGAAACAACCTGACAGGCTCTTCACTGCAGGAGATATATATTGCTCAAAGTATTTTTTCCCTTTTTCCCTGCTTAAAAAACTGAAAGCACCAAGCATCTGGAGATTTCTTGTTATGCTGCAGTATATAAAACTATTACAGAATTCCCCCTTGTCAACCGGCATATATAACCCAAGTCTTTCAACATAGTATTCCAGAAGCTCATCTCTGATATGTTCCGCCATATTGACATACGGATCAAGGAGTAATGATGCAAGATCATATTGCAACGGTCCGATACGCCCCCCCTGAAAATCAATAAAATAGTATTTATCTCCTTTCACCATTATATTCCTTGATTGAAAATCCCTGTGCATAAAACCTTTTACTGCAAAAGCAAGGGATCTTTCAGCAATTGTTGAAAACTCATCTATGTAATCTTCAAATAAAATGCTCATTCCAAGATATTTGCAAACAAAAGCATTAATAAAATACCTGCATTCTTTTTCAAGGATCAATTCTTTACTGTAAAATGGAGTCTGGTATGCCCAAGCCGGATCAAAACCATCCAGCTCTGGAATTGCCATGTCTATATGAAGATTGATTACATCCTTATAGCAGGTTGTTATGTCTTGATGATTATCGAGAGACAGGATTAATGATTGAAGATTTTTATTACCAAGATCTTCAAGAAAAACCTGGCCTGAAAAACTATCAGAATAATAAATCTTAGGTACATTCGCACCTTTTTTAAACAGATAGTTTCCAATTTGAATAAAGGAGTCTACTTCAATTATTCCATCCTGACCCCTTATACCATGGTCAACCATAACAAGTGACCGGTTACCTGTTGTCAGTCGATACCACTTCCTGTCTGATCCGTCACCGGCAAGACTTGTTCGGTTTATTATTTCCTTATTGTTTACAGAATAATCACTAAAGGCCTGACTAAATGCAACCGGGGAAATTCTATCAAACACAGCTTCAGAATACCTATCCGATGAGCCGATATCTTTCCAGTATTGATTTTTTACAACAAGCCCTTTTACTTTCCTTCCGGAAGATATCAAATTTGTATATGCTTCTATACTACTGAAAAAAGTGTTTCCCGGAATAAAATTCAATACTTCAGTATCAAGAACCTGAATACCTGTAAAGGCAAGAACATTTGTGTCGTTAGTTTCTTTAGGTATCTTGCCTTTATAAAAACCAGTAACATAATCCTCATGATTAACTCCCACATTATTGAATTCGGGGTAGTCATGAATTACAAGTGTTACCGGGTATTCATGCTCTGTATGAAATTCATATACCTTCTTTAAATCAATATCTGTAACAATATCACTGTTAATGACAATAAAAGGATTACTATTCCAGAAGTCGGCAGTATTTTTTATAGCCCCGCCGGTTCCAAGTATTTTTGGTTCGTAACGTGTTATTACAGGAATTGAATAATTTCGTTCAGATATAAAATCATCTATCAATTCATGGAGATGATGAGTATTGATAATTATTTCACTACATCCGGCATTCTGTAGACGAAGGATGTGCATATGTAGAAGGGGAGCCCCTTCAAAAGGAAACAGCGGTTTAGGAATATTTTGAGTGACTGGTAAAAGTCTTGTTCCAAATCCTGCGGCAAGAATTAATGCTTTCATATTTTCAGGCCTGATCTTACAGGTAACCCAGATTTTTTTGTATTAAATCGGAAAAATAATCAATCTTTTCCTTATCACCAGAGGTTTTTACACCATTTGAAGTGAAGAATTTTTCAGCATTAATATAATTAATTTTAGAAAGTGATTCCCGTTGTTCAATCTCTTTATTCTTATACATTTGTTCACCAACTGCTTGAATTTTTTTTATTCTTTCTTTTTGTGAAATTGAATTTTGATGATGTTGCATAAAAAATTTAAGAACTACTGAGTAAGATTCAAAATATATTTTCAAAAAAGCAGCAAAGAATTTAAGTTTTCTGAATCCTGTTGAAGTGATATTATATGTATCCGGGATAGTGGGATCAGGTATCAAAATAGCTTCATCAATAAAAACTTTTAAATTTTTACGAACAAAATATTCTGTTTCCCTATCAACATTAAGAATAAATTCATTACTGAACAAATCCTGTAAAATATCATATCCCTGGTGAAGGTCGGAAGATGAAAAAATAAAAGCATCCTTTTCAAGTATTGCAAGGGCAGTAAAAGCTCCGGGCATAAAAAAATTCGCACAATTGTTTTTATAATATTCAAGGCTGGGCCTTTTGCTGTTATTAAGAATTATTGTTGCATCATTAAGCCCTTTCTCCTTATCTTGATATATTATTTCAATAAATTTACTCTGATGAAACGATTCAAGGACCGTATCAAATGCATGAATAGGGTCAACAACAAGAGTATCAGCAAGCCTGACCTTGTGTGATATAAGGTAATTAAAATAAGTGGTTATATGAGATATAAGAAAATCATAAGTGAAATTCTGCTTTGCGCAGTTTAAGATCGCGCCAGCTACTATACCGTATGGCGTTGCAACTGTAATATCATTGATTGAATTAACAAACCTATTGCCGAGATATCTGCAAAGTTTATTAAATTCTTTAGAATTCATTTCCGATATTGATTTATCATTACGAGCTAAATGTTCATTTAATGATATTGGTTCATGAAATCTTATATATATCTTCCCATATCTTTTCCTTAGAAATTTCCTTGCCCTGATGACCTGTTTAAGACTCTCCGGTTCTTTCTTTCCCCCTTCAATTTCATCAAGGTAAGAGCTTTCCTCAAGAACTCTGTCATAACCCACGTAAATAGGAACAAAGTTCATATCTTTACAGGCACCGTTTTTGTAAGCATTCAGAAGAATTGATAGAAGCCCCAATTTTGGCGAAAGAAGTTTGCCTGTCCTGCTTCTACCACCCTCAATAAAAAATTCGACATTAAACCCTTCATTAAGTATTTTGTAAACATATTCGCCAAATACTTTTGAATAAAGTTCAGCACCCTTAAATGTTCGTCGTATAAAAAAGGCCCCTCCACCTCTAAAGATAAGCCCTAATGGCCAGAATGAAAGATTTTTTCCTGCGGCGATATGAGGACAAGGCATGTTATTTGTATGAAATATATATGAAAGAATAAGGTAATCAACATGGCTTTTATGACAAGGAACAAGAATCAGCGGTCCCTTCTTTGAAAATTTTTTCAATTGATTTAATTCTTCTTTCTCAACTATAATACCCTCGAATATAGAATTAAAAACCCACTTGAGGATCATTGCAAGGACTTTTATAATATTAATATTGTAATTTGCTGCAATTTCATCAATATACTCATCAGCATTCCTATGAATCTTCCGAAGGGGTATGTTCTTCTTAATGGAATACTCATCCATAATATTTTGTAGTCTGTCATCTGTTAAGACACTCTCTTTTAATTCTTCCCTTGTCTTTAAAATTGGTCCGATAATACTCTGTCGGTGATCATTAATCTGTAATATGAGTTCATTTCTTAGGGCAAGGGCCTGGTCCCCAATATACCGGTCTCTAACATCGGGGTTGTCAAGGAAATCCATTAAATTAAATGGTTCAGAAATTTCTACGAATATTTTTTTTGAATTCTTAAATAACACAACAAGTCGCCTTATTCTCCCGGGTTTCTCCATAGAACCAAAAAGAATATCAATAAGGTTTGGTGCGTATCGATATGGATTAATGCTAAAGAATAAAAGTTGGGGAACAATATAAATCGGTTTGTCAATGGACATCTGCATTTCAATAAGATATTGTACCGGGTCTTTCTTTGATCTTACAAACCATCTGTAAAAACCCTTTTTATCTATCAATGAAATAAGGCCAGCCTCACCTTTTAAAAGCTTTTCACTAATATTTTGATTTTCATATGGATTAGGGAAAGAAAATTTTCTTAGAAAATGATCGACATGAGCAAGCAACACTTTAAATATATGACTTACAGGCTGGAGAAAAAAAAATCTGTACTCAAAATTTACACCTGGATACGGTAGCCCTTCAAGCTTATAACGTGAATAATAAAATATTTGTTCAAAATAGCTCTTATATTTTGTAGCATATACAACAATGCTTTCATCAGGGAGTTTTCTTAGTAACGAGGTCTGCTCATTATTTATCTTTATGGAGGAAAATACAATTTTAAATACTAAAGACGCTGTATATCCTAAATCTCTGGGCAGATATGACAAAAAGTAATTATGTGTGCCTGACAATGCATAATCGATAATATTGTCGTATTTCTTTTTAATTTTGATATATATTGCTTTTATGGATTTTATCATGAATATTTCAATATTTTTTTAAAACACAAAGGGATCATTAAATAACATGATCCCCATAAAAGCCTGCATTTACACACTTAAAGTTTACAGAACTAAATATATTATATGGTAAATATATAATCATCCTGATTGTATTATCAGATCGAATTTAAGTTCTGGCTTTTACCAGATAAAGTATATGTTTGCAACAAACAATCAATAAAACCCTTCAACCCTATAACAATATAAGTAAAATATTCATTACAGTTTTTGTCAATTATTATAATTTCTTATTACGATCTTTCACATAACAATAATATTTATACTTGCTTTAAAAAAAATATTATGATAATTTTATAAATTAATATTTTGGATTTAATATTGTTTCTAAACGATTTTATTTCGTTTAATTATATGTGGTTAGCTGTTGAATACGTTTAACTTACTGAATAAAGAACTTCACATTCTTAACATCTCATCTCAGACCGTCTTTGAATGATCTGCTGATACCAGAATCTGAAATTTATTGGTTAGGATAAAAAGTATATTATCATCTGACAAATCAGCCCAAATCTAAATATATTAAATTTAATTCTATCTTTTGTGCTAAAAAGTATTAAAAATTGAATCTATAAGGAGGTCTTTTTTATGAAAACATTAATTGGAGGAGCAATAGCGGCGGCATTGGGGCTTCTTGGTTTGGCAATATGGTCCGGTCCGTTTTTTACCCTTATAAAAGGAACTATCCCTGCCATGCTTTTACTTGGTGGCGGTCTTGCTCTATACCTAGGTTTTGACGAGCTTAAAGACACTTGGAAAAATGATTCCGGTGTCGATCCTATAGCCACCCCAGATGATGCTGTGGACAAGCAGAAAGAAGAAATTGAAAATCTTAAAAAAGAAATTGAAAATTTAAAATCAGCAAAAGAATAAATTATCATGAGAATAGTATACCCTGCGCCATTCATACCGGTGCGGGGTTTTTTCATGCTATTCAACCTTGATGGCGTCGTAGAAAGTCTCCATCTACTGCATTATAGCGGTTGATCATAAGTTCGACATACTACAGGTATTCCTTCACTCCTGATCAACCACTATTCATTGTATATGAAGATTTCTACTTAGCCATCGGATATACTTTTTACGGAAGCATCAAACTTGAGTTTATTGGAGTAGCACATTCTTTTTTATTAAAAATAAAGACGTTAATAATGGAGTAACGAAATGAAAATATTAGCAACTGGTATAATCACAACTGTTTTGGGAGTAATAGGCATCGGTGTATGGTTTATAGATTTTTTCCAGGTTCTTGCTGGAGTAATTCCAATAGGCCTTATCATTGGAGGATGCCTTGCGATGTATCTGGGGTACGACGAAATAAGAGATGCGAGAGAGAACGAAAATCAGCATTTAAATGAACTTGAAGAACTTAAAAAAGAAGTCGAGGCTATGAAAAATAAATAATTTTATTTATTTAAAAAAAGCAAAACAAGCTTCAAAATAGATGAAGCTTATTTTGCTTTTGTAAGTAACAAAGTTTTCAATATTAATCCGAAGTATTCCCTGCATTTTTAATAGCTGAAGTTGCTAGAACATCCGCTCTCTCATTTCCTTCATGCCCTGAATGCCCTTTAACTTTTATCAGTTTGAAAGACTTGAATTCGGATACTAATTCTCTTATCGATTGAATCAGCTCCTGGTTTTTTTTGGGCTTCCATCCGAGAACAAGCAATCCGTATGCATATGCGCTATCAGTATAGAGCCATACAGGTAGTTCTCTTTTTTTTATTTCAAGAAGCCCGGCTTTAATAGCTTCAAGTTCAGCTATATTATTTGTTGCATGACCAATATATCTTGAGATTTCCTTCTCATGACTTCCAGAACGCAGCAGGGCACCTATCCCTGAAGGTCCGGGATTTCCTGATGATGCACCATCAGTATATATACAAATTGCGTTATCAGGCGGTATTTCATCATATGAATCAACTTTTGAAGCCTTCTTTTTTGTTTTTTTTCTATAGGCCTTTTTAACTGGGACTTTAGATTCATCAATAATACTTATATTACTTATATTAACACTATATTCATAATCCTGCTTAAGGTTGTATTTTATCTGCACCTTTCCATTATTTACTATAGGTTCATTATTTGCATCTACTTCAACCCATGCTTTATTTTCTTTGAAAAACATTCTTTCCCAGCTTTTCTGTTCTTTCTCCATAACCGTCTCCTGTTTCCTATAACCGATGGCTAAGTAAAAATCTTCATATACAAGGCATAGCCGTTGATCAGGAGTAAAGGCTTACATATAGTATGTCAAGCTTCTGAACAACCGCTATAACACAGTCTATGGAGGCTTTTTACGACGCAATCAAGAATAAAGATGAAATCTGCGACTTATTTCAGCAAAATTATCAAGATCATCTTTCCATAAGTCTGCAATCTCATCAATTCTAATAAAATCTTCAATATTTTTCCGTATTTCTTGATCCCCAATTATCAGGTCTACAGGTAAATTTTCATATTCATATTCATAAGGTGGCTGCTTCCATTGAAAATCATTACTATTGTTAATAATGACAGCCTGTAAAAGTTTAAGAGAAGTAAAATATGGACTGTATTCATTTATGTTGGTAATATGAATTTGAAACCCATGACAAGCCTTACCAGACCATTTATTAGAGGTTGGTTCAAAACTTACCGGCCTTAAGTAAACTCCTGGAAGAGTATTTCCACCAATAGTTTTTAGTATCTTTTTAAAATCAATAAAGGGTGCGCCAAAAAGTTCAAAAGGCTGCGAGGTTCCTCTACCCTCAGAAACATTTGTACCTTCCCAAATAACCTGTCCCGGATATACAAATGCTGAAAATGGTGTTGGAAGATTCGGTGATGGCGGGATCCATGGAAGCCCTGTGTTTGTAAAATACATATCTCTTTTCCATCCCTCCATCCCTATTACTTCCAACTCACAGCCTATTTTGTATTGTACATTGAAAAACTGTGAAACCTCACCAATTGTTAGCCCATGACGCATCGGTATAGGATAACGACCAACAAATGATGAAAAATGAGGGTTAAGGCAGTTGCCTTCAACAACAATACCGCCAATAGGATTTGGCCGATCAAGAATGATTATCTTTTTTCCTGATTTACTGGCCTCTTCAAGACAATATGAAATAGTGTATATAAAAGTATAAACACGAGTACCAACATCTTGCAGATCAACCAAAAGAATATCTATTCGGTCAAACATTTCTTTTGTTGGAATACGGGTTTTACCGTAAAGACTGAATACAGGTATTTTTAAAAAAGGATCGATTATATCATCAGACTCGACCATGTTATCCTGCTTCTCAGCAAAGAAACCATGTTGGGGAGAAAAAAGGGCTGTCAGCTGTCCTGGGAGTCTTTCATCTAATAGTTCTCGTGCATGGCGAAAACTTCTGTCAACCGATGCCGGATTGCACAAAAGGCCTATTCTTTTTCCATCTAAATTTAACTGGGGTGACTCAATAAATTTTTCCAGCCCGGTTTTCACAAGTGCCATACACCACCGCCTTTCAATAATTATTAGTAAATACAATGAACTAAAGGGCCGGACCTTTTTTTGTTAAGCCCTGGGAAGGAATATTTAATGAAATTTTATTAACATATCAAAATGTTAATAAAAAGACAAAAACAAATGGTTTGAAAAAAGTTGACAATAATATTAATATGCCTTTAAGTTTTGATGAACTCGTAAAAAGTATTATAGATGGCTAAGTAACCCCGCCTTGGCGGGGCATATACGATGCATAGTGTTAATAAGGCGGAAGGCATGCATGTAGCATGTCGAACGTCTGGCCAAACATTATAACGCAGTAGATGGATACTTTTCACGACGCCATCAAGTTTTGATGAACTCGTAAAAAATATTACCGATGGCTAAGTAAAAATCTTCATATACAAGGCATAGTGTTTGGTTAGGCGTGAAGGTATACATGCAGTATGTCGAACGTCTGGCCAAACGCTATAACGCAGTAGATGGAGACTTTTAACAACACCATCAAGTTTTGAAACCTGAATTTGTTACCAGCAGAAAGGTTATTATAACTCGTTATTAAAAGGCAATTATACAATGGCTTTATCATTTCCTGATTATATATTATCAATAAGTCCATATTCTCCCGGCAAACCTATTGAAGAGCTGGAAAGAGAATACGGCATTAAAAATTCAATCAAGCTTGCATCAAATGAAAACCCACTCGGGGCATCCCCAATGGCTATGGACGCCATAAAAAAAAATCTTAAAAAAATTAACAGGTATCCTGATGGCAGTGGTTATTATCTTACGGAAAAACTTTCTAAAAAACTTGATGTTTCCCCACGCAACATTGTTTTAGGAAACGGATCCGATGATGTCATAGGAATGCTTACCCGTGTCCTGCTTAGTTCAGGGGATGACGCAATTATGACCAAACCGTCTTTTCTTATGTATGAAATACTTGTTAAAGCCTCAGGATCAATACCGGTTTTTGTTCCGTTAATTGACCTTGGTATTGACCTTGATATTATAAAGAAAAATATAACCTCAAAAACAAGGATGATATTTATTACCAATCCTAATAATCCCACAGGATCAATAATCACAGAACAAGAATTCAAAAAGTTTTTAGAAAGCATTCCACCGGAAATTGTTGTTGTTGTTGACGAAGCATATATTGAATTCAACAAAGATCCGAACTGTCTGAATAGTATTAATTATATTAGTAATAGCTCGAACGTCGTAACTCTGCGTACTTTTTCCAAAGCATATGGCCTTGCTGGTCTTAGGGTAGGATATGGTGTTATGTCAGAAGAAATTGCCGGTCTTCTAAATCGTGTAAGACAGCCATTTAATGTGAATTCTCTCGCCCTGACTGCTGCATTTTCAGCCCTGGATGATCAGGACTTCCTTACAAAAACAAATAACCTTATCCAGGATGGTCTAAAATATCTCTATAATGCTCTGGATGTTTTAGGCATAAAATATTTCCCTACTCAGGCAAACTTTTTTCTCATAGACCTCAAAAAAGATGCAAATACAATTTTTGAAAAAATGCTGCAACATGGTGTAATAATTCGCTCTATGGCATCATATGGGTACCCTGAATATATAAGAATTAATGTAGGACTCCAGGAAGAAAATGCTCGTTTTATCGATACTCTAAAAAAGGTAATCTAAGTTGAAAAAATGAGGCTTATTCATGAAAAAATTAGTTGTTACAATTGACGGTCCTGCGGGTGCAGGAAAGACTACTACGAGCAAAAAACTGGCGGAACTTTTAGGATACAGGTATATCGATACAGGTGCTCTATACAGAGGTATAGCATATGAAGTACGTGAAAAAAACATCGATCCTGAAAACGCTAAAAGCCTTGAAGAGCTATGCAGTTCCATTAAATTGAATCTTATCAACAATCACAAAGGTCTTAGGATCATATCCGGTAATATGGACATATCCGATTACATAAGAACCCCAGAAATATCTATGCTGGCCTCAGCAGTATCAGCAAAACCGGTAGTAAGAGAATTTCTTCTGGAGTTGCAAAGAGAAATGGGCAGAGAAAAAAATGCTGTTTTTGAAGGCCGTGACATGGGAACTATTGTTTTTCCGGAAGCTGAAGTTAAATTCTTTCTAAGTGCATCAGATAAGGCGAGAGCTCTTAGGCGTTATTTGGAGCTTTGCGAAATAAGCCCTCAAACCTTAGAAGAGGTTGAAAGAGACATGATACTACGCGACAAAAACGACAGTTCAAGGGTACTTGCCCCTTTAAAACCCGCAGAAGATGCAATCATCATTGACGCTACAGATCTTTCCATAGACCAGGTCATCAATTTAATGCTTACACATATAAATAATTATTAATCTTGATTTTAAAAGGTTAATATCTACCGGAAATCACATGCTTTAATATATTAGATGAGATCTGATATTACCAGCCTTTCATTACCAGCTAATAATTTGGCATTTTATCATTGCTTTTCCTTTACCGGACTGTTATTGATTAATGCTTATGCTACCTGATAAAGGTCAAAGCATAAAATAAATTCCGTAGGGGGAAAATTTTAATGGAAGAAACAGAAAAAAATGATGTAAGCAAGGACAATGAAGAACCAGTCGTAACAGCTCCAGACGACATGCAATCGCCGGAGGATTTGAACGTCGAGACATCGGAGAGTTCCGATGAAAACATGGAAGACATGATGGCGTTGTATGAAGAAAGTTTCAAACGCTTTGCCGAAGGAGAAGTTGTAGTCGGCAGGATCATTTCAATTGACAAGGATTATGTACTTGTTGATATCGGCTACAAATCGGAAGGACAGATACGAATCAATGAATTCAAGGATGAAGACGGTAATCTTGATGCAAACATTGAGGATGAAGTAGAAGTAATGGTTGAAGTCTGGGATGAAGATGAAGAACGTGTTATCCTTTCCAAAGAAAAAGCCGAAAAAATTAAAGTCTGGGACGCTATAAAGGAACTCTATGAAAATGATAAAACTGTAGAGGGTGTTATTCTTAACCGCGTTAAGGGTGGATTCTCTGTCGATATTGGACTTCAGGCATTTTTACCGGGATCACAGGCTGATTTACGTCCAATTCGAAACCTTGACGAGCTTGTAGGCAAGTCCTTTGATTTTAAAATATTAAAATATAATCGAAAAAGAAGTAATATCGTACTTTCAAGACGTGCCCTTCTTGAAGAAGAACGTGAATCCAAAAGAGCTGCAACATTGGCTTCAATTGCAGAAGGTCAGGTTATGGAAGGCATTGTCAAAAATATTACAGAGTATGGTATTTTTGCTGACCTCGGTGGTGTTGATGGTCTGTTGCACATCACAGATATTTCATGGGGTCGTGTTAAACATCCATCCGAACTCTTTACCGTGGGCGATAAAATCAATGTAAAGATTATTTCTTTTGATCTTGAAAAAGAAAGAGTTTCTCTTGGTATGAAACAACTTGAAGTAAATCCATGGGAAGATATCGAGAAGAAATATACTGTTAGCAGTAAG
>JABHLN010000084.1 GCA_018693105.1 Desulfobacterales bacterium
ATGAGATGTTTCGTAAATGGTATGTAGATGGTCGTATCTATTATCATATTCTTATAGATGAAAAGAATCCTAAGAAAGGTATTCTAGAATTAAGACCTATTGAATCAACACAGATTACTAAAGTAAAAGAACTTGAAGAAGAGATTGATATGATCGACCGCGAGTCTATTTATCATATGCACTTCTCAGGTAAGGAGATAATATACTGGAAGGATTTTGACAGGTTTTTTAAGGAAATTGTCGCATTGTTTCCGAACCAGAAAAAAGAACTCGCCGATTTTTATGATTACATATTTGATTTTTATAAAAGCACAATACTTAAAGATGACTCTATAGTGGCGCCTACGGAAAAACCGCTCCAACGAGAAGGTGAGAAGGAAGAAAAAGATCCTGAAGCTATTAAAAAATTACTGCACATGTTTTCTTCAAATGCAGAAGATATTATAAAAAAGTTTTTTGATGATGAGGTGCTTATTGCATATTTTGACATGCTGGCGAGGACCTTTTCATACTGCATGGCAAATGAAACTCCTGCTCTTGCAACTGCCACAATGTTTGCAGATAACCATATAGGCGGGGCTTATTATCCTGCCGGCTCACCCCAGATGCTGCCTAATAAGATGGAGAAAGCAATTGAAAGGTTCGGAGGGCAAATACTTTACAGGCACATGGTTGATGAGATTCTTATGTCTGACGGAAGTGCATATGGTATAAGACTTTCTGATGGCACCGAAATTATGGCGGAGAAGGTGATCGCCAATGCCACTATCTGGAACTTGTACGGCAAACTTGTAAGAGCTGAGCATATCAAACCGGAGCGTATGGAATGGGCTCAGAAAATGGTTCCAACTAACAGCAACCTTATGCTTTATATAAGTGTTGATAAAAAAGCTGTTCCGGGCTGGGCTCATCCAATGGAAATCTTTATTGAAGATATGTACGACAAGGCAGGGCACGGTTTTACCGTATATATTCCTTCACTTCTTGACTCAAGTATTTGCCCCGAAGGTACGCATGCTATTACCATATCCAAGGTTTCAGAGCTTAAATGGCCTGCTCCTTCAGATCCGGACTACCAGGCTGATGCTTACAAAAAAATGAAATCCGAAGAAGCGGACAAGGTGCTGGATGTTGTTGAAAAATATATGCCTGATTTCAAGAAGTATATTCGGCATATTGAAATTGCAACCCCTACAACCCTTGAACGGTTTACACTTAAAAACTGGGGGAATCTTGGCGGACCAAGGCAGTTTATCGGGCAGGATATGTTCAACAGGCTCCATGCACAAAGTGAGTGGGGAAACATTTTTATCTGTGGTGATTCTACTACACTTGGTCTTGGAGTACTGCCTTCAACTACTTCAGGTGTAGGTGCGGCAAATATGGTACTTAGGGATATGGAGAGAGAGGAATATCTTCCAAGAGAATTCTCGAAGAAGTATATCAACCTTCTTAAGAAGAATAACCGTGTGCCGCTGCCTGATCTTTCAGATCCTATCACTGAGGATTCGGCAAAAAGAATAGCAACAGAGTGTCAGCTCTGCGAAAAACCCGGCTGTGTTGAAGCATGCCCTGCATCTGTTGATTCATTGAATTTTCTACGCAGGATCGAAGCCGGCAATTTTGCAGGTGCGGCTCGTTCAATCAGGGAAATGAACCCTTTTGGAGAAATATGCGGATATATCTGCCCTTCGGAAAAACTGTGCGAGAAAAACTGTAACCGACTTGATTTTTCTGATCATCATGTTCGTATTTCAGATCTTCAGGCATGGGTTTGCGGTCATGTTCGGAAAGATGAAGGCTGGACAAAAGATTTACCGGAACCAAACGGATATAAAATAGCCGTAGTAGGTGCCGGACCTGCCGGACTTACTTGCGCTCACTTTCTTGCACGCCTTGGTTACATGGTTGATATATTGGACAGGTCGGAAAGGGCAGGGGGAATGCTTAACGACGCAATTCCAAATTATAGAATCCCTGAGAATGTAATTAACCGGGAAATCGAAGGATTAACAATTCCGGGAATGAATTTTCTATATGGTAAGTCTCTTGGAAAGGATATTGAAATAAAGAATCTTGAAAGAGACTATGACTCGGTATTTCTTGCCCCGGGGTTGGGCTCGGGTAAAAAACTTGCTATTGACGGCATCGGTAATATGAATTCCACAGATGCTCTTAGTTTTTTAAGGTTATATAAACAGGAAGAGGAAATTATAGTCAGCAAAAAGGTAATTGTAATAGGTGGCGGCAGTGTCGCAGCTGATGCGGCAATTACTGCCAAAAGTGCCGGTGCAGAGGATGTCACCCTTGTATGTCTTGAAAACCCTGAGGAAATGCCGGCGCTTTCAAGTGAAATCGAAGAGATGAAAGAAAAGGGGATCATAGTCATGAATTCCTGGGGACCGGATACTGTTGTTGACGACTCTCGGGTTTCTTTTATTGCCTGTACATCTGTATTTGACTCAAATGGAACTTTTGCCCCATCCTTTGAAAAATCAAAAACCATGGAAGTAGAATGCGATCAGATAATTGTTGCAGTCGGTCAGGAACCGGACTCCGGGCTTGCCGAATATTTCAAGAAAGTATTCGGCACAGAAGGGCTGTTGGAAGTTGATACGGAAACAATGCAGGTAAAAGGTTGTTCAAATATTTTTGCAGGTGGCGATATTGTACGCGAAGCAGGTACCGTGGTTGAGGCTGTTAGTGATGGACGAAGGGCCGCCGCAGGAATTGATTCCAAAATTCGAACGTATGCACAATCTTAAAATAATTTGGTGACAGTAATTCGTAATGATTATTCTTAGCATTTTATGGTAAAAGAAAAGATGGTAAACGAAAAGATGGCAAACGAAAATTATGACCAAAGAGACTTATCCTGTAAAAGATAAAATAAACCGGGAGGATATTTTAAAAAAACTTCAGGGAGGTGACCGTCGATCTGTTGGCAGGGTTGATGAAGTAGTCAATGATGTTTTAAGAAACCCGATACTATTTGATAAACTATTTAGCTTAATTTTCTATGATGATGATGTCGTGCGAATGCGTGTGGCAGATGCTGTAGAAAAAATAACTTTAAAAAACCCCGAATATCTTACGTCGTATAAAAAAGAGATTATCGAAAAGGTTTCAAGGATAAACCAGCAGGAGGTTCGCTGGCATGTTGCCCAATTGTTTCCACGTTTGGATCTTAACACCAGGGAACGGGGGAAAGTTTTCTATATTCTTAATGGTTTTATGGAAGATAAAAGTAAAATTGTAAAAACTTTTTCCATGCAGGCCCTTGCAGATATTTCTGAAAATGATAAAAAACTTCGTACCAAGGTAATTACACTGATAGAAGATATGGTCAAAGAGGGAAGCCCTGCAATGAAGAGCAGGGGAAGAACGCTATTGGAGAAATTAAATAAAATTGATAGTACATGATTTGCAACGCTATTAACTTTGATGAACTCGTAAAAACTATAACCGATGGCTAAATAGAAAGGCTTGTAAAATGAGGGTAGACGGAAAAGATATTCGTCCAATATGGTTGAATGAGAATCCGGAAATTGTAAGTGTAATTGACCAGAGACTTCTTCCGCATGAGTTTGTTGTTGCGGATTTAAAGACTGTAGATCATGTAATAACTGCTATTAAGGATATGTTTGTCCGGGGCGCGCCACTTATAGGTGTTACCGGTGCTTATGGAGTTTATATAGCTGTTGTTAATTCACCGGATAATTCCTCTAATGATTATATTATAAGTGAATGTGAAAGAATAAAGGCTGCACGGCCAACAGCAGTAAATCTTGAATGGGGTGTAGACAGGGTGCTTGCAAAGGTGCTGCAGGTTGAAACTGATCTGGAAAAAATCGAGGTTGCGCGAAACGAAGCACTGAAAATAGAAGAAGAAGAAGCAGACAATTGTAAAAAGATCGGCGAGTTCGGTTATTCTTTGATTGAAGAAATAAGCAGAATAAAGAATGGAGGAGTTGTAAATATCCTTACTCATTGTAATGCAGGATGGCTTGCATGTATTGAATACGGCACTGCAACTGCACCAATGTATACTGCATTTGATAACGGTTTGGATATCCATGTGTGGGTTGATGAGACCCGGCCCCTAAATCAGGGAGCAAGGCTGACAGCCTGGGAATTGGGAAAACACGGCATTAAGCATACAGTCATAACCGATAATGCCGGTGGTCATCTTATGCAGCACGATATGGTCGATATAGTAATAGTCGGGACTGACAGATCAACATATACTGGTGATGTAGCCAACAAAATAGGAACCTATCTTAAGGCACTTGCAGCAAAAGATAATAATATACCTTTTTATGTAGCCCTTCCTTCCAGCACTTTTGACTGGACGTTAAGAGACGGTGTAAAAGAGATCCCCATAGAAAAGCGAGATCCTGATGAAATAAAATTTGTGCAGGGACTTGATCAGGGGCAGATAAAAAATGTTTTGATTACCCCTGAAGACAGTTCTGCTGGTAATTACGCATTCGATGTAACTCCATCAAGACTTGTAACCGGATTTATAACCGAAAGAGGAATATGCGAAGCTGACGAGAAAGCTATCCTGGGTCTATTTCCGGAGAAGAAAAAGTAATGAATCGTAATGCACCGGAAATACTTATGGTCAACCCGTGGATCCATGATTTTGCGGCATACGATTTCTGGGCAAAACCGCTTGGTTTTTTAACCCTTGCAGCAATATTAAGTCAGAACGGTTTTTCAATTTCTTATATAGATGCACTCGACCGTTTTCATCCAAAAGCCGGTAAAAAAGATCCCTACTTAAGGCATGGCCGCGGGCCGTATCGCAAAACTATTATTCCAAAACCTGAAAGCCTTAATGACATCCCCCGGACATTTTCAAGATACGGAATAGAACCGGAATGGTTCAGAGAAGATCTGTTGTCTGTTCCCAGACCCGATCTAATATTTGTAACCTCAATGATGACATACTGGTGTTCGGGAGTACGGGAAACAATAAAAACAATAAGAGATGTTTTTCAGGAAGTTCCCATTGTCCTTGGAGGAATATATGCAACCCTATGTCATGATCATGCAAAGAGCTTTTCCGGGGCTGATCTGGTTGTTACAGGAGAAGGCGAAAAAAAAATAATCGATATTGCTGAAGAATACACAGGATTTTCAGCATCTATTAATTTTGATTTGGATAATTTTGATCCGGATAATATAGATACCTATCCTTATCCGGCATTTGATCTTCAGAACAGAATTAATTATGTTCCAATTCTTACTTCACGTGGATGTCCGTTTTCCTGTGCATATTGTGCGTCCCATATACTTTCACCGAAAAGAATGCAACGCAACCCGGGTTCTGTTGTAGAAGAAATAAAGTACTGGAATGGAAAGTTTGGTGTAAAAGATTTTGCATTTTATGATGATGCCTTGCTTATGAATCCTGAAAATCATGCGGTTCCAATGTTTGAAGAGATTATAAGGTCGGGTATGAAAATCAGATTTCATACACCCAATGCCCTCCAGATCAGGGAAATTACCAAAGATGTTGCAGAGTTATTGTTTAAAGCAGGCTTTGAAACGATTCGTCTTGGACTTGAGACAACGGTTTTTGATCACAGAAGTGAACTTGACAGGAAGGTAACAGAAGAAGAATTCGGGAAGGCTGTTTTGTATCTTAAGGATGCCGGATTCAATAAAAAACAGATCGGCGCCTATCTTTTGGCAGGGCTTCCCGAACAGTCGCTTCAATCTGTTGAAGATTCAATAAGGACTGTAAAAAAAAGCGGCATAACACCTGTATTAGCCCATTATACGCCCATTCCCCATACTGCCATGTGGGAAAAAGCAATAGAATCATCCCGCTATGATCTTAATTCAAATCCCCTGTTTACAAACAATGCAATAATGCCGTGCAGTAGGGAAAACTTTTCCTGGAAAGAGATTGCTTACCTGAAAAAAATGACACTGGAATAGATCAGATACCTTTGAGGAATGGTACTTTTTTATATGTCGCTATAAAGTTCGCTTTTTTGCCAGTCTTTGTGTTTTTTCTGGAAAGTTTTCAGAAAGCAACGACCTTTGTTATCCTTAAGGTTAAAAATACTGTGTCGCATGATGGTTACAAGGACCCCGCCTTTTAGACTGATATTAATATCAAATCTGCTGAAATCTTTAGTAACCCCCTTGAATGTCTCGCCTTCCAGCAGTGTAAACAAAACTTTCTGTTTTTCTTTCATAAGAGCGTAAAGGGTTTTATTTAAAATGTGATATCGATTTGCCGGTGAAGGAATAAAACTAATTCCAAACTTTCTCACCTTTTTATCGGTTTTTATTAGTGGAGGGATAATATCGGTTATATCTTCAGGGTAAAGGTATTTGATCTGTATTTTGGGCATAATTTCTTCATTATTGCCGTCAACTATCAGTTTCACATCATAAGCAAAGTTTTCAGCAACTTTTGCATTTATAACCCTGTCTTCATGGATGTGAAATAGCCACGGCCTATCTGATTTTAAGGCCTTATCAAAGATCGACATATTATAATTATCATCAAGATACTCTTTATAACCTGTAAGGCCCATTGTACACCCTCCTTATCTGAAAATTCTATGTATCTTTATTAGAACCCATCTCAAAAACGCAGATTGGGTTTGAGGGCAAGGCATCTGCTGATGATAATGCACAGTCACGCCCAGGCGTGATGAGCATTTTCAAGCGGCAGATAACACAGCTATGAAATTATAGATGTGTTTTTGAGATATGTTCAAATTTTTTCTGCAACAACAGTCAGGTGTAAATCAAAAGCGATTCTGAATGGATAAAATTCCGAAGAAGTTGTTTCATAAATGTGAAGATCTATTTAAAAATATATAGAAAAAAACAAGCCCAAGCAATACAAAAAAACAATGGCACACATAATTTATGTAAGCCCTTGTTTTTATTATGGGGCCTCCGGTGAGGAATTGGATTAGGAACTTGTATAGGCTCAACGCAGGCTAAAACAATACGAACCACTATATAATAATACGTTAAGAATAATATAAATTACAGCTTATATTTAGCTCTATCTTTTATAAGGTCTTCATTTAAAGAGATCTCTAAGAACCTTTAGTAATAAAGGCAACGAAGGTGCTGTATGAAAAAAGAGGTCAAATATGTCTATAGGTTAAGTAAGAGTACCATTCTTTAGCATTAGGAGTTTTTCAATTGCATGGGGCATGGGAATGAAGGGAAGAAGGAACATTAAGACTGCAACTGTAATAAGAATTGGATATGGGAATTCATCAAGTAATTTCAACATATGTTACGCCTGCGTATTCTGTGTTGCTACGTCCTCTCAAGTCACCGTATAGGGGCTTTAGTTTCTTGTTGCCTAAGCCACGATGTGCCATTATTACGATTATTAGTCTGAACCTATTCCTGTATTAAAGGTGTTTAAACTAATTAGCAGGAAAAGTGTAGTTTGAATATTTGGTAAACACTGCACGAAGAAAGTCTTTTTGCTTAGCAGTTCCAAAAGGAAAGAATTCACGATTTAATAACTCAACACCTTCTGGAAGATTAAAGTAAAGATTTTTATTAGCATCAAGTGCCCAGAAATAGTAACCGGTAAAATCATTTTCAGTAACTGCAAAGTAGGCAACACTGTTTTTTTCAGCCATTTCGAAAATTCCAAGTACTTTTATTTCCTTAATGTTTTTACTTCCACCATTAATCAAATTTTTTTCTACATTCTCAGTAAGTTTTGATACCATTTCTTTTCTTTTTTTATCTATAGAACTTTCAAAGACTTCATCAGCAGAAACTGTAGTTACTGAAAAAAAGCTGATAATCAAGATGATTAAAAAACAATTAAAAATTCTTTTCATTATTATACTTCCTAAATAATTGTGAGGTAGAACCGAATAATAAGCCAAATATCTTAAGCTATAATGGTAATGTCCAGCCGTGTTTAAATTTAAATTATATTGTAAATCTGTAAGACTTTGGTGTGCATTGAATGAATTTTAGTATTCGAAAGGTAGTATGTCAAGAGATACCGGCAAACCATAGTTATCTGTAGTTCAGATGATTTTTTACAAAGAATGATGTTTAGAATTCAAAAAATATCGTAAAGTTTGTTATGGAAATTAAACCTCTAAATCAAAAAGGCAACGCCATTACTGACATTGGGCCAAGTCTTTTTCATTGTATTTTTGTTATTGGCAAAAGCCTTTATTAATTGCCCAATTTATTCCACTGCAGTTTCCTAATTCACAAGCCCTTCGCCAATCTCTGCATGCATTTTCTCTTTGTGATAAATTATGATAACACACTCCTCGGTTGTTATATGCAGCTGCATCTTTCGGATCGAGATTTATGGCTTGATTGAAATCCTCTACAGCTTGTTGAAACTTGCCTAATCTTGTATAGGCAAGCCCACGGTTGTGATATACATCGGCATTTTTCGGATCGAGATTTATGGCTTGATTGAAATCCTCTATAGCTTCTTGAAACTTGCCTGATTTTGTATATACAATCCCACAATTTGTATATACAATCCCACGGTTGTTATATGCACCGGAATCTTTCGGATCGAGATTTATGGCTTGATTGAAATCCTCTATAGCTTGTTGATATTTGCCCAATTGATTATAGGCAAGCCCACGGTTGTTGTAACGTTTGGCAATTCCCGATTCAAGGCTTATTGCCTTAGTAAGATAATCTAAAGCTTGATTTGGGTCAGTATAATGACCAGAGTCTCCTTTCATTAAAGTTAAAGACTTTTCAAACCATTCATCAGCAGTTAATCCTTGTGTAGTTTTTATCTCAGAATAGGAAACACAAGGGATCAGGATCAATACGAGTACTAATAGAAAGGTTCTTCTTAACATGATTTAAGCTCCTTTAGGTGCGTAGATGTTAATACCAAACAGAGAATTTATAGAGGTCAGCTTGTTGTTAATTACAGATAGAACGGTTGTTTGTCAAATAAATGACCCCGGGGGGGCGGTAGGGTCTCTGCTTTAGGTACTCTTCATATACTTATACATATATTATTCTGAAAAAGGTGGAACAGGGTGGTACAAAAACAGATATCAAATAAAAAAGGATTAACAATAATTTGTTAACCCCCTGATATTATTTGGTGCCCCCGGCAAGAATCGAACTTGCGCACATGGATTAGGAATCCAACGCTCTATCCACTGAGCTACGGGGGCATTTATTTAATTAATATAAAGTTGCTGGCCGGGATGTATCATGCTGTTAGTATTCAGGTTGTTGATCCGCAGAAGTTTTTTTAGTGAAATTTTGTGCTTTAATGCAATTGAATATGGGCTGTCACCGGACTTGACAATGTATGTTTTTTGAGTGCCTTTTGTTTTAGCGGTTTTTGTAGTTACACCAGGTATTTTCAAAACCTGCCCTATGTATAGGTGTGTTGTTTTAAGGTTGTTCAGTGCCTGTATTTTTTTTGTTGTAGTGCCATAATTACGTGCAATAATCCAAAGAGAATCTCCTCTTCTAACCACATGTTTTGAGGCTTTTACATATTTTCTTACAGGCACGGGTTTGTATGTTACAGTGCCTCTTTGAGGTATTTTAAGCAGTTTACCGGCAACAATAAAGTTTCGTTTATTGATATTATTTGCACGTGCAATATTTCTTATATTTGTTCTGTATTTTCTGGCAATAGCTGAGAGAGTTTCGCCGTGTCTTACCCTATGATATACAAAAGCAGGTCGTGGTGGTGATGAAACAGGAACCTCACTGATTTTTGCAACCACAACATCTTTTTTACCTTTTGGAACCTTAAGCGAATATAATTCCTGTGGAAGTATTTTATACCTGAGTTCGGGGTTAAGTTCCACAAGGGTTTTAAGGGGAACATCGATCTTTGCACCCAAAGCTTTAAGAGATACCTGCTTTGATATTTGAACTTTTTCATATTCAAGGGGCTCGTCGAGTACTACTTTATCTAATCCGTATTTTTCAAGATTGTTTATTATATGAAGTGTGGCAAGAAATTTAGGAACATATCTTGCTGTTTCTCTTGGAAGTCTTTGATAGAGGTCCCAGAAGTTATCAAGGTAATTGACATTCTGGCTCCTGATAATACGCAAAACTCTTCCTTCTCCGCAGTTGTATGCTGCAAGAACGGTTGTCCAGTCTCCAAATATCTGATGAAGTTCCTTAAGATACTGGATCGCGGCAGTTGTAGCTTTATCAGGATCAAGGCGTTCGTCTATATAACGGTCTCGTTTCAAACCGAATTTGTAACCTGTGGAAGGAATAAATTGCCATAGGCCGAGAGCTCTTGCTTTTGAAAGGGCATGAGATTTAAAACCGCTTTCTATTAAGGGCAGCCATAACAGGCTTTCAGGAAGTCCTGCTTCTTTCAGTTCGGCAGTAATTTTTTTTCTATATTTCCCGGAACGTTTTAGTGATTTCTTAAAAAACGATTTGTTATGTTTTTTTGTGAAAAGGTCTATCTCTTTTTGAACATGACTGTTTATTGTTATAGGTATAGCTTTGTGATATCCGTTTACCACTATATTACGGGAAGCGTATATTTCAAGAATACGCTTCGAAATCATAAACCTGAGGTCCTCTTTTTGCTGTATCATCTTTGGGATATCGTTTGTGTCAACTTCGATAATCAATGAGTATGCTTGGTCGAGTGCCTGTATAGCGTTTTCAGATTCTCCATTCTGCCAGAAATCCTGAGCGGCCTGGCAAAAATCAAGGGCCTGGTCAAAAGAAGATTGTATTTCGTTATCCGGAGTTTGTTTTTGTGAAGATATTTCGTTGTTTTCCGTTAAGGATTTATTTAAGTCATCAACCTGGTTATTTGAATCCTTATTATAAACTGACCCTTTTGAGGAATTATTATCATAGGTCCTGCCTGATGTACGATGTGGAGATCTGTCAACGAACGATGTACATCCGCTGAAACAGATAAAAAAAGATATTATAAATATTAAATTTTTTAAATATAACATAAATATTTTTTGTAATCACTTTGTGTGTTTAATGTTATGGAAACTGTCTTATGCATCTATATTTTTAGATGTTCGATTACAGAAATAACTGTGTTCTGTCAAGAAATTATATATTGGAAATAAAGTTGTTTTTAGCAAAATTGTTATTAAAAAAATCACAGGACAAAATACGAATCAAAAATTTATAAGTTTTTTGGATTTTATTTAAAAAAAAGGTTGAAATAATTTATAGAGCTTGATACAAAAAATAGTTTCTAATTTGCGACATGGATATTTTCTGTGTCGGTGCATTAAATTATTGTAAGTTATTTTGAGCCAACATAGCTCAGCTGGTAGAGCTACTGATTTGTAATCAGTGGGTCGGGGGTTCGACTCCCTCTGTTGGCTCCATTTTTTATTGGTGGGGTTCCCGAGTGGTCAAAGGGAACAGACTGTAAATCTGTCGGCGACGCCTTCGGAGGTTCAAATCCTCCCCCCACCACCATCCTCATAGCAAGTCGTATGCAGGAGACTTTTTATTTAAGTCGTAGAAACTGCATGGCTGCCTGCGTGAGACACAAATAAATTTGGTTTTTTGTATTTAGCAGAATGCGAGTATTTGTTAAATATACTGGTATCTTATGAGCAATCTTTCCTTGGAGCGGGTACTTTCGCCATAGGCAGGATGTACTACCTGGTTCAGAAGTTGGACTAAAGGGGGTATTTTTTTAAGATATCAAATTATACTCAGGTTTAACTAAGGGTTGTGCGGGAGTAGCTCAGTTGGTAGAGCTTCAGCCTTCCAAGCTGAATGTCGCGAGTTCGAATCTCGTCTCCCGCTCCATTTTTGTTTTGTGTTATTAAATAATTTGTGGTAATTAATTAGATTTGCATAATAATTTGAGTTCCGCCCACGTAGCTCAGTCGGTAGAGCGCTTCCTTGGTAAGGAAGAGGTCCACCGGTTCAATTCCGGTCGTGGGCTCCAGTTTGTATAGAAACTGTAATCCGACATGCCGGCCCATGAGGGCGGGTGATGTCCGTTTAAATAACGTAATCTTGGAATAATTAATTACTTAATTAATAATTTTTGGAGGACGGGGATATGTCAAAAGAGAAATTTGAGAGAAGTAAGCCGCATGTAAATGTGGGAACAATTGGTCATATTGATCATGGTAAGACAACTTTGACAGCGGCGATAACAAAGCTTGCTGCGTTAAAAGGTCATGGTGAGTTTGTTCCCTTTGACCAGATAGACAAGGCCCCAGAGGAAAAAGAACGTGGAATCACAATAGCGACAGCACATGTTGAATATGAGACAGAGAATCGTCATTATGCTCATGTGGATTGTCCGGGCCATGCTGATTATATAAAGAACATGATTACCGGAGCTGCCCAGATGGATGGCGCTATACTGGTTGTTGGTGCTGATGATGGTCCTATGCCCCAGACCCGTGAGCATATTCTTCTTGCTCGTCAGGTAGGTGTTCCCCGTATAGTCGTATTCCTGAACAAATGTGACATGGTCGATGATGAAGAGCTTATAGAGCTTGTCGAAATGGAA
>JABHLN010000085.1 GCA_018693105.1 Desulfobacterales bacterium
TACGACGCCATCAATATTGAGTATATGATGTCCCTGCCGGATAGCTGCCAAGAATCCGGAGATTATCACATTTTTCTGCCAGCATGTCTTTAAGGTCGCTATATTCATCGCCGGTCAGA
The DNA here is from genome assembly GCA_018693105.1 of Desulfobacterales bacterium. Classification (GTDB taxonomy): domain Bacteria; phylum Desulfobacterota; class Desulfobacteria; order Desulfobacterales; family SURF-7; genus JABHLN01. Next base: position 120 of record JABHLN010000085.1, read on the forward strand.
TCACACTCAACATCTGCAAAGAAGATATACTTCCATTTTTCCAGGCGCAAGGGGCGGGATTCTAATTTGTTCATATTTATCCCTTTTTTAGCCAGAAGATTCAGTACGTTTACCAGGGCACCCGATTTGTCCGGTAGAGTAAACAGCAGCGAGGTTTTATCCTGATTTCCTCCCACTGGAGGGGAAGAACCGATAATCATAAACCTGGTCCAGTTATCGGGAAGGTCCTCTATCTGATGTGCGAGGATATTGAGGTCAAGCATATCAGACAGTTTGCTGTGGCCTATAGCCGCACTTTCAGAATTTTCAACAGCTTTCGATGCACCCGCTGAAGTACTTTCAACCGGAATAATCACAGAATTCGGCAGATGGCTTCGTAGCCATTTTGAGCATTGCTCAATAGCCTGTGGGTGGGAGTATACCGTCTTGATACGTGAAAGTGATTTTTCGGTACTTAGCAGGGAATGACTGATTTTGTAGTATGTTTCCGCCTGAATGAAGACTTCATACCTCAGAAACATGTCCAAACACTGCCCAATACTCCCCTGTAGAGAATTTTCAAGAGGGATAATTCCGAGTTCAGCCTCTCCTGATTCAACATTATCAAATACTTCATTCAGGTTGATGCACGGTTTGAAATTCATACTGTGACCAAGGTATTCAACACCTGCAAAAAAAGAAAAGGTTCCTTCAGGTCCCAGGTACACAACCTCCTGAGGACGTTGAAGTCGACGGGAAGAAGAGAGTATTTCCCTGTATACTGCTCGAAGGTGATTCTCCGGCAGGGGGCCGGTGTTTTTTAATATAAGCTGGTTGAGAACCTCTTTTTCTCTAAAAGGTTTGAAAACACTGTCTTTTGAATCTGACTTTATGTGGCCTACCTCAATACACAGACCTGCCCTTTTATTAAGGAGCCCAAGTATTTGATTATCAACCTTGTCGATGCCTTCTCTTATTTTTATTAATCGTTCCTGGATTTTGTCATTTTCCAATTTTATAATATTCCAAATTTTATTATATTCAATAAGATTGATGGCGGCGTGAAAAGTCTCCATCTACTGCATTATAGCGTTTGGCCAGACGTTCGACATACTACATGTATGCCTTCACGCCTGGCCAACCACTATGCCTTGTATATGAAGATTTCTACTTAGCCATCTGTTATACTTTTTACGAGTTCATCAAGATTGATGAACTCATATTACTTTAACTTCTATTTTAATGAATCCATTGCTTGTTCAACACTCCAGTCCTCATGCACTATCCCATGAAGTGAACTGACAAGTTTGCTTGGATCTTCTGCCTGGAAAATATTTCTTCCCAGTGAAAGACCTGCTCCGCCGGCCTGTACGGAACCATGAGCCATTCTTATAACATCCTCCGGGTTCTCCATTTTTGGTCCGCCGGCTATTACAACTGGTATTGCACACCCTTCAACTACCTTACGGAATGATTCAACATCACCTGTATAAGGTACTTTTACAACATCAGCTCCAAGCTCTTCGGCAAGCCTTGCCCCGTGGTTAACAACTTCCAGGGCATATTCGTTTTTCACATTTGGACCTCGGGCGTATACCATGGCAAGAACAGGCATCCCCCAATTGTCTGCCGAAGTTGTGATTTTGCCAAGTGCCATAAGCATATCTTTTTCTGTTTCGTCACCGAGGTTTATGTGAACTGAGACAGCATCGGCTCCTAATTTTATGGCGTCTTCCACATCTCCTACAAGTACTTTGGCATTAGGGTATGGAGATAGGTTTGTACTGGCTGAAAGATGAATAATGAGCCCTATGTCTTTGCCATGGCCCCGATGTGAACGTCGAGGTACCCCTTTGTGCATTAAAACTGCATTCGCACCGCCTTCAGTCACTTTGTTAACTGTTTCCCGAAGATCCAGAATTCCAAATATCGGTCCTACGCTCACACCATGATCAAGAGGAACAATAATTGTTCTTCCTGTATTACGGTTGAAAATTCTTTCAAGCCTTACAGATTTACCGAGATGCATAACTCCTCCAAAATAATATTTCAATTTTTTTTCAAATTCTCAGTTATTAATATTTGTTAAGTAGATCGATTAACACAATAATCGTTTTTTAACAATCCGGTTTTAAATTTATAGGTTCCTTTGGTTTTTTTCTGTAAATTGTATATATTTGATAATATAATAATTGATATTAATAAGATAAATATTGTAAATAACTAATGGCGTCGTAAAAATCTCCCTCTACTGCGTTATAGAGGTTGATCAGAAGTTCGATATACTACATGTATATCTTCACTCCTGATCTCCCTCTATGCCTTGTATATGAAGATTTATACTTAGCCATCTATTATACTTTATATGACGCCATCAAATAATGGGAATTAAGTTCTATTATGCAGGAAATAAAAGAGTTAACAAAGCTTATAAATGAGCTTGACAGTCAGGTCTCAGCCTGTACCCGCTGCGGTGTATGCCAGGGGAGTTGCCCGGTGTTTTTTGAAACAGGCAGGGAAGCGGATGTGACCAGGGGGAAGCTCGCTCTTATAGATGGGCTTGTAAAGGAGATGTTTGGGGACCCTAAGGGAGTATACAGTCGTTTAAACAAGTGTCTTCTTTGCGGCTCATGTGTAGTTAACTGTCCCAGTGGAATTAACTCTCTGGAAATTTTTATTAAAGCCCGAGTTATTCTGACAGGATATATGGGGCTTTCCGGTATAAAAAAGATAATATTGAGATTTGTTCTTGGGCGACCCGTCTTTTTTAACCGTATTATGGGGTTTGTTTCAGGGTACCAGAGATATTTCAGCAGGCCGGTAGATAAATATATTGGAACTTCATGTGCAAGGTTTGGAATTCCTCTGTTCAAGGACCGGCACTTCAAATCGCTGGCATCGGTACCATTTCATGACAGGATACCTTCGGTTGATAAACCTTCAGGCAGTTCGAATATAAAGGTGGCATTTTTTGTCGGCTGCATTATTGACAAAGTTTTTCCTGAAATTGCAGAGTCTGCTTTAAAAATTTTTGAATATCACGGTATTGGTGTTTTTATGCCTGAGGGCGAGGGGTGTTGTGGAATACCTGCAATTTCTTCCGGTGATACGAAAACTTTTAACAGTCTTGTACTTCATAATATTGAAAGGTTTGATGCCGGTAAATTTGATTATCTTATAACGGCATGCGCCACATGTACATATACGATTAAGAAAATATGGCCCATGATGTTTCAGGCTGAATCAGACGAAACAAAAGAAAAAATAATAAAACTGTCTGAAAAAACGCTTGATATAAATCAATTTCTTGTCTCGGAAGTCGGGTTGGTGAAGGAGAATGAAACAATGGATGATGACCCGATCTCAATCACTTATCATGATCCGTGTCATTTGAAAAAATCAATGGGTGTTTTCACTGAACCAAGAGAGCTTATTGAAGCAAATAACCGATATCGACTAAAAGAAATGCGTGAAGCTGATAGGTGTTGTGGTATGGGAGGTAGTTTCAACCTGTCTCATTATGATATTTCTTCAGAGATAGGGAAACGTAAAAGGGATAATATTGCAGCTTCAAACTGCTCGATTGTGGCTACAGGATGTCCTGCATGTATGATTCACATTTCTGATATGCTGTCTAAATCAGGAGACAAGGTATTAATTAAGCATACGATTGAAATTTACGCTGAAGTAATATCCAAAAAATTAAAAGCTATCTCAAAATAAATCTAAGTGCCCCTGTCGGTGCTACAAGGCGGCTCAAAATACTCATCACGCCTGGGCGTGATTCTGCTTTCTCGCCCCTTTGTGCCTTGCCAGGAGCCCCATCTTTTTTTGAGATAACTTCTAATAAACAAGTAACGATGATGGCAAAACTGCGACGCCATCAAGTTTTTGACATTCTAAATATTTAATAGTATAAATATTTCCATAAACTCAGTAGTTATTAACAGCGAGTAATTTTATTAATTTTTTCCTTTAAAATATGAGATAACCCTTTTTCGACACTTGGAAACTATTTATGAAACGATTTTTTATATTACTGGCAATATCTATCTTATCCCTTTTTATTCTATGCTGTGGAGGAAAGAATATAAAGAAACCGACACAGAATCATACTGAAATTAAAGAGTTTAACGAAGGTATGAAAGAAATCAAAAGTGGGAACCTGTGGTATAACAAAGGTTGCTATAAACAAGCTATGCGGTATTTCTCGTCAGCGCATGAAATCTTTTCGGCCAATGACCAACCCCGTGGAGTGGCCATGAGCTATAATAATATGGGTAACGCATACCGGGCTATAGATGACAATAAAAGCGCAGTCCTTTTTTATGATGAATCATTTGGAATATATTCTAAAGAAGGCGATGATATGGGGGCGCTGCAGGCTTTATCAAACAAAGCTGCTGCGTTAATAGATAAAGGTGAAATGGATGAGGCAGGAAAAACTCTTGATGAAGCTGAATCGATTTCAGACAGGATAAATACATTTTTTATTCCACTTCATTGTAACAGAGGAGTCCTTCTCACAAGGAAGGGTGAATTTCAAGAAGCCCATGAGGTTTTGTCCATGGCCCTTAAAAAAGCTAATCCGGGAAAAATATCGGAATATGCAACCGCAAATTATGCCATGGGTAATCTTTTATTGAAGAAAAATGATTATGAAAAAGCAATTAATTATCTTGAGAAGGCTCTTAAAGCTGACCGTAGTATAGGTTTTCACAAAGGTATGGCTGATGATCTTGCGGCAATAGGGACTTCATATTTGAAGCTTCAAAAGTATGAAAAGGCTTCTGAATATCTCAAGCGAAGTATAAAAATATATGCTCTCGTAAAAAAAACAGAGAAAGTACATGAGGTTCTCGAGCAGCTTGAGGATGCGTCTTCAAAGGCTGATATTGATATAACCGTTACCAGACATTTTGTGAAAAGATGGATGGAAGGGGATGTCCGGGAAGGGCCATGTGATTAATTCCGACAGTTTTTTTAAGCGGCTGGCTCAAGGCCCCTTATCTTGTTAATGAACCATATATGTTTAATAGTTTGTCCGGAAGTTCCCTGATATCTGATATCAGGTTGTGATGAATGTTGCCGTAAAGATCGTCAAGCTTTGGATCACCGGGGATATTCACTGTTATTCCGTGAACAAATATATTCTTTGACCTTGCCTCCGATATTGCCCTGCGGGTATCTTCTATTGCATAATCATTTTTGTAGCCTGTATCATTAGCAAAGCCGTCTCCAAGAAGTATCATCAGGCGTACTTTTGATGAAACATTTTCCATCCTGCTTGTTGAATGGCATATGGCAGCTCCCATACGTGTTCTTCTCTAGGGAGCCATACCTGAAATTCTTTGCTTTACTTCATCAGAGGAATGATGCTGTCAGACCGGTTTTCAAATTTCATTATTTTCCCCCATTAAAGCTTTCATTGAGCTTTTTACGTAAAATTGATACAAAAGAATTCATCAATTAAAATCGTGTGCTTGACATAGTACCCAAAATAAAGGTATCCGGTTCAGCAAACAATTAGAGATCTTTTGCGATGCCATCGATAAATGATGAACTCGTATAAATTCAACTTGGTATGGCAAAGTAAAAAGTTCAAGATCAAGGCGACGCAAATCCCGAGGAATGAGGCGTACTTATCGTACACCGCAGTGACGAGGGATGTAGCGCAACACAGATATTGGACTTTATACGAAGCCATCAATAAATGAGATTTACAATTTATGGTTATGAATGACAATAATAAAAAAACCGACAGTCTTTTTTTTGAAGACAAAGAAATAACCCTTATCGGAACAGCCCATGTTTCAAGAGAAAGTGCCGAGCAGGTGTCTTATGTTATAAATGATGAGAAACCTGATACTGTATGCATTGAGCTGTGTGAACCCCGATACCAGACAATTCGCCAGAAAAACAAATGGCAGGACATGGATCTTGTAAAGGTAATCAAAGAAAAAAAAGCGTTCCTTTTACTGTCGAACCTCTTATTATCATCCTTTCAAAAAAGAATAGCTGATCAGTTTGGAATAAAACCTGGAGAGGAGATCCTCAAGGCAATTGAATCTGCGGAATCGGTTAAAGCCGAAATTTATCTTGCCGACAGGGAAATCCATATAACCCTGTCCAGGATATGGCGGGTTATGGGGCTGTGGGACAAGCTCAAGCTTTTATTTCAGCTAATGCTGTCTTTGGGTGGAGTTGAGGATATAAAGGAAGAAGATGTTGAAAAAATGAAACAGGAGGATGTACTGGAGTCGATCCTTTCCGAAGTTGAAAAAGTCCATCCGATATTGCGCAATATCCTTATAGATGAAAGGGACAAATACCTTGCCCATAAGATAAAAAATGCTCCTGGTAAGAAGATTGTAGCTGTTGTTGGTGCCGGACATGTTCCCGGTATCAGGAAATACTGGGAACATGATATTGACATCAAACCACTTGAAGAAATACCACCGAAAACTGCAATGGCAGGTGCTTTTAAGTGGGGACTTCCTTTGATTATACTATCACTTTTTGTTTACGGATTTTATCATGGGGGAAAAGATGTCGGAACCCATATGATAGGTTGGTGGGTGCTTGCAAACGGCGTGTTGGCAGTCCTTGGAGCGATTATTGCATTTGGTCATCCTCTGACTGTTCTATCTTCAATCCTTGCAGCGCCATTAACATCATTAAATCCCATGATAGCGGCAGGCTGGGTTTCCGGCCTGGTTGAGGTCTTTGCAAGAAAACCAAAGGTAAGGGACATGGAAAACCTTACTGAAGATATTACGACTGTAAGAGGTTTGTGGAGGAACAAGGTGACAAGGGTTCTTCTTGTTGTCGTGTTTACTAATATTGGCAGCTCTCTTGGGACCTTTGTGGCGATACCGCTTATGTTGAAGGTATTTAATTCCTGAAGGAGTTTTCTTTGAATATTCTGGAAGCCCGCGATATTACAAAAACCTATGTTATCGGAGAAACAGGGGTCCCTGTTATCGACAAGGTGTCCCTTGGAATACCGGAAGGACAATTTGCTGTTATTCAGGGGAGAAGCGGGAGCGGGAAGACAACTCTGTTGACGCTGCTTTCAGGGCTGGATAAACCCACTTCCGGAACAATCTTCATTAAGGACAAAGATATAACCCTTTTAAAAGAAGACGCCCTTGCTCCATTGCGGAATGAGTTTTTCGGGTTTGTATTCCAGTCCTTCCATCTTGTGCCTTCCCTTACTGCTCTTGAAAACGTCATGTTCCCGGCTGAACTGAAAAACAGTTCAAAAAATATGAAAGATGCCCTTCATCGGGCCGAATCACTTTTAAAACGGGTAGATCTTACTAAAAGGGCGGGTAATTATCCTCATCAGCTTTCCGGTGGTGAAAAGCAGCGTGTGGCCATTTGTCGAGCCCTTATCAACAATCCGAGGATAATATTTGCCGATGAACCCACAGGAAATCTGGACTCGGTAAGTGGTGAAGCTATCCTTAATCTTTTGACTGATATTCAGGAAGAGTACAGGGCTACCATAGTCCTTGTTACCCACAGCATTGAAGTTGCCGGCCTTGCCGACAGGATCGTTACACTTGAAGACGGCAGAGTTATTGAAGATCGCAGCCCGGGGACTGCGGAAAAAAAAAATTAACCCAACGAACTTCATCATGCTTCATAAAAGATTTATCATAAGCGAACTGGTTCGCACAAAAAAGCAGTCACTTATATTTATTATGTGTGTGATCCTATCCATTATTACCCTTGTGGCTCTGGACGGGTTTTCCGAAAGTGTTAACAGGTCCATTATTCGCGATGCCAAAGTTCAGCATGGCGGTGATATTATTATACGATCTAATTTTCCATTTTCCAAAAAACTTGCAGAAAGAATACTTTCCCTTGAAAAGAGCAGGCAGGTCCGAACTGCAAAGACTTACAGATTCCATTCGGTTGTCAGGACACAAAATTCAGAGACTTCACTGCTTGCTGATATTAAAGTTGTGGATAATGCTTATCCACTTTATGGAAATGTTATGCTTGCATCAGGCCGGGACTTTGGGACTGTTCTTAAGAAAGGGAAGGTCGTAGTTGAAAAAGGGGTTCTTGACAGGCTGGGGATGAATATCGGGGACCGTTTATATATTGGCAAAGCTCTCCTTTTGATTGAGGATGTCGTGAACATAGAGCCTGACCGACCAGTTAGTTTTCTGACATTTGGGCCAAGGATATTTGTGTCGGTTTCGGATATGGACGGTTTAGGACTGGTTACCAAGGGAAGCAGGGTAAAGTATAACTGCTTTGTAAAGACCGGTAAAGAAAAGTTGACCGGCCTATTGACCACTGAACTAAAGGCGCTTGCGATTGAGGGACAGGAACGCGTTGAGGCCGCCCGGAACATGAAATCAAGGGTGAAAAGGTTTCTGGATAATCTCATCTTTTTTCTCAGTATGATCGGCATATTCACTCTCCTTCTTGCCGGGATCGGTATATGGAGTTCGCTTACGGCCTGGCTAAAAGAAAGGGAAGAGACCATCGCCATTATCAAGACTCTTGGCGGATCGAGCCGGTTCATTATTTCCCATTATCTTGTTATTGCTTTTATGCTTGGACTTGTAGGGATTATTATGGGAATTCCTACCGGATTTATACTTCAGCAGTTTCTTCCGGGTCTGTTTAAAGGGCTTCTACCGGATAATATTGAGATGATTATACCGACCGGCGCAGCACTTAAGGGTCTTATGATCGGCGGGATCGTTGTCGGGCTTTTCACCTTTATACCGCTTGACGGGTTAAAAGATATAAGACCCGTAGCTATTTTTAAAAAAGAGTCATGGGGAACAAAACGTGGGCCGGCCTTTTATGTGATTGGGATTATAATTTTTTTCTTTTTTTCAGGGCTTGTTCTATGGGAAATCGAAGAGATGAAAATAGGTGCTTTTTTTACCATCGGGATTATTATTCTAATTGTGATTACTGCGCTGTTAACCAGGTTTGTTCTCGGACTGTTAAAAAGACTTAGTGTTAAATCTCTTGTTGTTCGACAGGCGCAGAAGGGACTTTTCAGACCGAAGAATTCTACAGGCCCGATTATTATCACACTTACAGCTTCATTGGCATTTATCCTTTCCATCTTTCTGGTGGAACAAAATCTGGATGCAGCATTCGTTCAATCCTATCCGGAAGATTCGCCGAATGTATTTATAATGGATATTCAGCCTTCCCAAAAAGGTGAGGTTTCAAAACATCTTGGGGGCGACACGGTATTCTATCCGGTTATAAGAGGGAGAGTATTGTCAATTAATAAAAAAACCGTGAATGTTGAAGCGGAACGAAAGAAAAAGAGTGATAATCTGGCAAGGGTATTCAATCTAACCTATCGTGACCATCTGCTGGAAGATGAAGTCATAATAAAAGGGCGGCGGATGTTCAGGGATGATTTTGACAGCCTTCAGGTTTCGGTGCTCGACCATGTGCAGGAGTTTACTGATATCGATATCGGAGATATAATTATGTTCAATATCCAGGGGGTGAAACTCAAGGCAACGGTGACCAGCATCAGAAGCAGGACAAGAGAAACTATAAAACCCTTTTTTTATTTTGTTTTTCCTGAAGAAACATTAAATGAAGCACCACAGATAATTTTTTCCGCATTAAGCATGCCAAAAGCAGATGTCCCACATTTCAGGAGCCGGATTGCAGGCTTGTTTCCAAACATAAGTATTGTGGACATTACGGAAACCATTTCACGTTTTTCCACGATCATGCACCGGCTTTCATTAATTGTTCGTTTTTTTACACTGTTCAGCATTGTTGCAGGGATTTTGATTGTCATCAGCTCTATCCTGGCAACACGGTCTGCCAGAATAAGAGAGGCCGTCTATTACAAAATTCTGGGCGCAACCAGCGGATTTGTATTGAGAGTATTTGCATTAGAGAGCCTGATGATAGGGGTTATAAGCGGTTTTATTGCCATCATTATATCCCAGGCCGGGAGCTGGATTATCTGTACAACGAGACTCGATATTTCCTATAAACCGTTTATTGTACAAAGCATCTCTATGGCTGTCGGTATAACATTGCTTGTGGTCATTGTAGGACTTGTGACGTCTATTTCGATTCTCAAACAGAAACCTGTGTTTTTTTTAAAAGAAAATGCGGAGAGTGAGGCATGAGCAAAACGAGTATATTACATAATAGTTTCAAAGTACTTCTAATAATTTTTCTGATCATATTATTTGAGGGATGCAGTCGGGACCAGGTGCAATCCTCAGAGCCGGATGATGTTCCTGATTATGAGGGAAAGATCGTTGCATTGGGAGACAGTCTAACCGCAGGGCTTAACGTAATACCGTCGGAAGCTTATCCGGCCCTGCTTGAAAAGAAACTCCTGGGAAAAGGATACATGTTTGAGGTGATTAATGCCGGAATCAGCGGTGAAACCAGCAGCGGTGCGCTTTCGAGAATAAAATGGATTCTGACCCAGGAACCGGATATGGTAATCCTTGAGACAGGGGCAAATGATGGTCTACGGGGTATTGATCCTGAATTAACAAAAAAAAACATCGATTCCATTATTCAAATTTTAAAACAGAATAATGTGATTGTTGTCCTTGCGGGAATGAATATGGTACTTAATCTCGGAGAGATATTTACATCGGCATTCGCAAAAATATATCCTGACGTTGCCGGGACCCATGGCATTATTCTTATCCCTTTTTTTCTTGATGGTGTTGCAGGAGAACCGGTACTGAATCAGGGAGACGGTATACATCCAAATGCCAGTGGATACACAATAGTGACCGAAACAGTATATCCGTATGTTATCCGGGGTATAGAAAGTATCAGGAACAATATTGAAAAGGAGGTTGATTGATGGAAGGAAGGGAACGAAAAAACATTAAACCCGGAATCGAAGTGGATATCGTACTGAAAAAGGACCAGCGTTCAGGAAATTTGACCCGTGGTATTGTAAAGGATGTTTTAACGAAATCGGCCAGTCATACTCACGGTATAAAAGTCCGGCTTGCTGACGGACAGGTGGGAAGAGTCAAGGAAATCTTTAACAGGTAGAGAAGGAGAAAAGAGTGATGGCATTAGATACTTCATACAGACTTTTACAGGAGCACCTTGATTTGCTGACAGGTTTTCCGAAGACTGAATCGGGGATTGAAATCGCTATATTGAAGAAAATATTTACTGCCGAAGAGGCTGAAATGGCAATAAAGCTTGGGCCAAAGCCTGAAAGCATAGATACTTTCTGCAAAAGGACAGATATAGAATTTGCAAAGGCCGAAGAAATGCTGGAAGAAATGGCAAAAAAAGGTCAAATCTTTAGAATGAGAATACCTGATGGTGTTCACTACAGCGCCTCTCCCTTTGCGCCTGGAATATATGAATACCAACTCAATACTATTGACTTGGAACTGGCGGAGATGATGGAAGTGTTTTTCAATGAGACCTCTGAAGAAATTGTCACGAGTAACGATACTCAGGTTTTCAGAATACTTCCGGTGGATGAAAATATATCTAACAAAATGGAAATCATGCCGTATGACAGGATAAAAGAATTGATCCGGGCCCAGAGAAGCATTGCTGTGGCTGATTGTATTTGTCGTAAAGAAAAACGTATTGTCGGAGAAGAATGCAAACATATGGATGAAGTGTGCCTGGTTTTTTCCCATATGGCAAAATATTATGTTGAAAACGGTATGGCACGTTTCATTACTGTGGATGAGGCTATTGAAGTACTCGACAAATCGGAGAAGGACGGACTGGTTCACTCTCCCCAGAACGCTCAAAGGCCCATGGCAATTTGCAATTGCTGTGGATGCTGCTGCGGAATTTTAAGAGGGATAACAGAGTTGAATATTGACGCCTCAAAAGTCATCCGATCAGATTTTTATGCCGTGTGTGATGCTGAGTTATGTTCAGGGTGCGAGGAATGCCTGGAACGTTGCCACGTTAATGCGATTACAATGGTTGATGAAATTGCTGATATAAAACGGGAACAATGCATAGGTTGCGGTTTATGTGTTACAACCTGCCCCACAGAATCACTCAAACTTGTTCGTAAGCCATCTGAAGAACTTTTTGAACCTCCTACCTCAATGGGAGAAGTTTTTATACGCATGGCCTCGGAAAAGGCTCAGCTTCGTGAAAGTAAGTAGTTTTTTACGGCGCCATCGATTATACTTTTTTTGGATTTTTGGAAACAGATGAACAGATTAAA
>JABHLN010000086.1 GCA_018693105.1 Desulfobacterales bacterium
TATTCTTTTTAGGTTCCATGCATCACATTGATAAGAATGACAGGGCAAAGGTTCTTCAGGAGTGTGTTCGCATTTCAAGACCGAATGGAATAATTTGTTTTTTTGAACCGAATCAAAACACTATGAAAATGATTTCTGAACTCGATCCTTCTCATCCTGAAGCTGCTATCCCCGGTGAGCATTCAGATGGCTTAAATTTATCAGAACAGAAAAGGGAAGGGGTGTTTTTCGACGCTTTTATATTTTGCAAATCTACAGATTCTTAGCCATCGGTTATACTTTTTACGAGTTCACCATAATTAACGAGTATATTAATTTTATGGTTTTCACCACAGATTATGCTCGTGTTTTTGTTTGAATCATAATTAGAATTGGAGAATACTATGAACGATTGTTATTTCTGCAATATGATAAAAAAAGACCGGATTGATAATTTGATAATCGAGAATGATTACGCTTTTGCAACCGGGGAAAATTATTTCCGAGAAGGGCATTGTACAGTCGTTGTTAAAAAACATATTGAGTCTATTTCCGATATTGAAAGTGATGGATACTTTTCGGTTTTTGATTTAATTAAAAAAGTCTCAAAAGCTTTAGAAAAGAAATATGAGTGTGAAAAAACATATCTGCTTTCTATAGGGGATGAAGTAAACCATCTTCACTTTCATTTAATACCAAAACATAAAGATAAATCTTCGATGGGAGTATATTGTTTTCAGAAGCTTGTAGAAACAGAAGGAAAACCGGAGCCTTCTGATTCTGAAAAGAGTTTATTAGTAAACCAGCTTAAAGGCTACATACAAGAACTTTAATGCTATAAATAATATAATTCTTCAGTGGGCAATATGAGCCCTATGCAAAACGGCCCTTTACTATAACGCTGTAGTACCTCTAAAGCGGTATTACGGCATTATCAGATTTTATTTCTGGCAACTATTGCGGCTCCAAGAGCACCAATTATCTGCGGTTTTTCGGGTACGAAGATCTCCATTCCGACCCGTTCCTGTAAAAACTTTTTCATTCCAATATTTCTGGCTACCCCGCCTGTAAAGACAACACTTTTTTTAAACCCTACAGTATTTCCCATAATGACAACCCGGTGGGCCATGGCGGAATGGATTCCTGCAAAGATATTTTCTCTGGTTTCACCTTCAGCTCTTAAGGTTACCATTTCCGATTCGGCAAATACAGTGCATGTATTGCTTATCTGGCAAGGTTCATTTCCGTTTAATGAAATTGAACCTATTTCATTAATATTTGAGTCAAGAACCCTTGCCATTACTTCAAGAAATCTCCCGGTGCCGGCGGCACATTTGTCATTCATGACAAAATTGCCGATATTGCCATCCTTGCTAATCTCAATAACTTTACTGTCCTGTCCGCCGATATCGATAACCGTCTGTGCATCGGGCATAAGCATGTTTACCCCTTTTGCATGACATGAAATCTCGGTTATAACCTCATCGGCAAAAGAAACAGCTCTTCTTCCGTATCCGGTTGCAATTTTATAACTGATATCATTCATTGAAAGACCCTCTTTATCAAGGGTCTGTTTCATTACAGATTCTGCCGCTTTTTTAACGCTTTCTCCGGTGGGAATTACATGTGATGCTATTATTTTTGATTCGTTTAAAATAACGGCTTTGGCTGTCGCAGCCCCGATATCAATTCCGGCAACAATTTTTGATTTTAATGCCATTTAAACTATTCCTTTATTTGCTTCGGCTTTCTTTGCCAGAAGCATTTCGGCGAATGCTTCAAGGCGTGTTTGTAATGAAGATGCAGAGTAATTCCTGTTATCATAGAAATCCATTTCCAGTAAAAGCATTGGCAATCCTGTTTCCTTATCTAAGTAATCTTTGCTGAGTTTACTTCTGCATACACACGGGCGGCAATTATGCTGATAATTAAAGATAACTCCGTCTACCTTTGTAGATTTAAGGCCTTCAGCAAAGAATTTAATGGCACCGTAAGCGCTGTGGAAAACACCACTGTACATCATACGTTCAGCTAATTTCTCAGCAATGGTAGTAAAAGGGTAGGGCGGTGGTGTCTCAGGGGGTGGTAATAATGCTGCTGTTATCGGAACAGCAAGGCCGACTTCGTTTAATAAATTATTAAAGGCCGGGTCTACAAAGCTTGGCAGATAAATAAGGACCCTGGGAGCTCCCTTGGGAACGACCCCATATCCCTCCTCAACCCGCTTTTCAACTTCTTTGGTCAGTATCTGAACCGCTTCAAACCCTTCATCAATAGTTACACCCGTACTGCCAACTCCAAGGTTTAAGATTAATTGTGCATCAGCAAGACTGAGGGGACATGGATCAGCCGATATATGATGATTCAGTCCGTACACAGCCATAAAGTACTGCATTATAGATTCATTACCCTTTTCATAAACTTCATCTGTTATTTCAATACCGAATTTGTTTTTAAGTGATTTAAATAGCTTGTTGATCTGTGCGGCCATAAATTTTATTTTTTCCGGATCATAATCGGGCCATGTCCCCCATGGAGAGTCCATACTGTTGTCGAGGTATTCAACATCATTACCGTGCCTGTGACTCATGAGTTCATCTGCCTTTGGTCCCATATCACAGTAGTAACTGACGCCTATGGCAAGGTCAGGGACAGGTAGAATACCCATATCAAGGGCTCCGTTTCTGTTTTGAAGCATTGAACACATGCCATGTCCCGGGGGGAAACCCAGCGCTTCACCTGCTTCAAGAACCGGATTAAGCTTATCAAAAAGTTGCCCCAGAACCTGGCAAAGAACCGCTTCGGGACAGCCGACATAATAGTCGTTTCCGGGTTTTGTAGCATATTTGATAATATATCCGATTAAAAGGGGAGGGGGGTATCCAAAGTATATAACATTTTTTCCTTCTTCTTTTGCAAGAACAAGGTCAAAAAGTTCCTTGAACCATATACCGAGGGCTTTTCTTACCCCTAAAAGCTCGACAGCGTAAAATTTGTTAATTCTTTCTATGGCTCTTTCCATGTCTTCCGGACCAAGCCCTAATATTTCAAAAGTTCTTTCAATACGCTGTTTTTGATCTGCTATCTCATCTTCTTCAAATGCACAAAGTGTCAGAAGTTCTTTATAAAAGGCCATTTTTTTACCTCACTATGCTTTCTATATAGGTTTCAATACGCGTACGCATCTGACCGGTTTCATAAGGATCATAGTCTGATTCCAGGGTCAGCATGGAAAGTCCTGTTTCTTTTTTTAGAATTTCCGGGAAATAATAAGATTCTATTTTATAAGAGTCCCGAATCATCAATTGATACCATATTACACCATTTACAGAGAAATCTTGTGCCAGCCGTACAAGATTTTTGTGCATTTCATTACAAGGCCTGAACCATGCAGGAACGGCACGATCCATGAAATACTTTTCTGCAAGTGCTTTCATGGGGTCTCCTGTGGTTTTTACATCATACCAGTAGGGAGTGATCCCCTCTGCAAAAGATTCAATAACCACATTACCACCGGCATCTTCAATCATGTTAAGTATCTTATTATCTCCCCAGGCAAGTGTCGACCCGGTCAATAAAATTCTCGGGCCTTCTTTCACGTTTGGAGCAGCTTCACCGAGTTCTTCTACTATTGCCTGAAGGGTTTCTATCTGTGTTTTTTTATCAATTATCATGGAGGCGTGATTCATCATTACAAAATGATTGGAATCTAAAGGCGAAGGATCCGATTGTCTCAACAAGCTTATCTTTCTGAGTAGTTCACGTTCCTTATTACATAACAGGATCGCCTCCTCAAGTCTGTCAGAGGTAATCTCAACCCCTGTAAGTTCTTCCAACCTTTTTTTTACCCTGTTTATGCCATGGAGATAATATTCGTGGGCGGATTCATCTTTTGTATGTGGAACACCAAAAGGGAATATCTCTATGTCTGTATGATAAGCAAGGGTGTCTGAAAGCGCACGGTTGCTGTTATCAGTCAAGGGGTCAAACAGGATGTCAATAATATTGTAATAAGGATCTTCACCCGAAAGACAGCTTCCGATCTGGGCCCGGTAAAAAGTATCCAGCCACCTGTCTATATAGGCTAATGATGCATCAATGGCTGCTTTATCCCCGCCCCTTATCATGCATACAGGTATTGCACCGGCAGCAATAACAAGCTCTTCAGGAAAATATCCGCCGGGAACATAACCGATAATTTTTTTTCCCTTTTCTTTAGCCTGTTTCAGCTCTTTTAATCTGAATCGTAATTGAGATTCGATTTTGTTAATTGTCTCCACAAATGCCCTCCTTACGAATAATACATCATAAAAAATAGCCAGTTTGCCTTATTTTGTCATATTTGTTTATTCAACTTCAGATCTTATAGTGGTCCCCATAAATATGTTCCGTTTTAACCCGGTCTCATATCGGAAACATTTTTCAATACGAGACCTGAATGCTGAATCTATCGGAAAGTTATTTTGAGAAACGCTATAGAATTCGAAATTAAAATCAGGATATATATAATTAGAGCTCGTTTTTATATAAAATTATATAATTCAATAAGAATTGAGTATAAAATAATAGAAAAAATGTAAACGGTTTTAATAAATTAATTCAAAATATAGGGAATATTATCCTGATCAGACATTATCTTTTGTTAGCCCCAGAATTCTGGCAGCATTCCCGCCGAGGATGGCATCTACCTCCTCATTGGTAAATTTTATACCTGCCGGTGCTTTTTCAGGGAGATCCTTAATTAATTGAATCCAGTCTTTTGTTGGCCGAACAATGCTGAATATGGGGTTGTCTGTTCCGAATAATACTTTTTCTACACCCGCAAAGTCTATAAGATCTCTCAATTCACGGCAAAACAGTTCGTAACGACCAAATGCATAAACATCCCACATGGCAAGATCACCGAAAAGATTGGGCTGATGTGTAGCAAGGGCTGCCCATGGACGCCAGTTGATATAACCCATATGCGCAGCAATAACCTTAAGGTCGGGGAAATCCACACCAATATCAGAAAGCAGAACCGGTTCCGCATATTTACTTCTTGACGGCGGGTGAAGCGGGCCTGTATGGGATAAAAGGATTCCTCCCTTACTTTCTAATACCTCAAGTAATTTGTATGATTCAGGTCCTGACGGATCAAATCCGAAATCAGGATGGTATTTAACGCCTCGCATCCCGAAGTCGTCAAAACACTCACAAAGCATGTCCACAGCATTTTCTCTTCTGGGATCTATACCTGCAAGTGCCATAACACGATCAGGATTGTTTCGTGCAACATCGGCCACCATTTTATTCTGAAGCTGGGCCATTTCAGTAGTAATTGCTCCACCTTCAATAGTGTCTATCGCACAGATTACTGTATAATCAACTCCGGATTCATCCATCCCGGCTATAAGTTTTTCTCCGTCGGGATCACCCCAGCTTGCCTTTGCTTTTTCAATTAAATCATCAATATCAATTTTTTTGTTCATGATTTTAAGAGCCCGGGTAATATCCGACAACAACGCTCCTATCATTTCATCGGGCATTGCCGGAATCTGGTGATAATGCGTATCAATAATCATAAGAACCTCCCTGGGTTATTTGGTTGAAGTTGTTTATTTAAATCAAACAGAGACCTTTGAAAAACGTTCATTTTTGTTCGAGTTCAAGTCATAGATCCCGGACTTTGATCGGGGGAAAGCGAAAATTTTAACCAGAGAAATACATTGAGTATTTCGAGGGTTAAAATTTAAGCATGACGCAGAAATCGGGTAAAAAGTGATGTTATGCAAAGGTCTCAAACAGACAGCAGACCGTCTTCTTTCATTATGCCTGCCACATCTGACAGGTCCAATGCTTTAAGCTGTTTATCAGTCTGTAAACCGGTAGTTACATCCCAGTCACGAATTTTATAAAACTCGTCTCTCATTTTTTCAAATTCATGGCGGTCCACGACCATGCCTTCACGGGAAAAAGCTTCTCCATCCTTGCCGGGAACCATGCAAGCGGTGCCGGGAAACAGTTTCGTGCGGGAATCACCTTTAAGGGGTGTTGTAAACCAGAATTCGGGCAACAGGTCATGTTCACGCCCTCCGTGGCCTTCAAGGATTGAAATTGACCGCTGTAAGTTAAAAAGACGTTTCCCGATATGATACAGACCGGTTTCATCCATTTCCCGTCCGGTTATGGCCTCGAAAATCCTGGATTCAAGAGTCGGGTCACCCGCGTGGTCCGGTGTTACAGGGCTGAAGATGATGGGCCATGAAAAATCACAAAGTATCAAAGCCTCCTTAGCATATTGCCTGTCCTGTATTTTTGCCGCTGCCAGAGCCTTACCTTCATATGTGGAAAAGTCGGCTGCCATCTTAGAACCCCAGAACCTGTCACCAATGCTTCTCAGAACTTTTGAAGTCACAAAATTTTTCATAGCCCCTGATTCGTTGGCAGCCCAAAACATCAGCGGCCCACTGACTTCATGGAGTTGCTGAATGGGCTGGCGGGGCTCCATGGCATAAAGAATGCCTGTTGTAATATAGTGTCTTGGACCATATACCGTATTTTCTCCGGTATCGATCATGTAGTCCGTTATAAGGCCGGCAGAATTCTGACCTATAATTTCAGCAGCCTTGAACGCACCCCGGGCTAAGATATCACCGATTCCCTCCCTGAATGCAATTTTGTGAAGCAGGGATTCAATAAATTCGAGGCTGCCGATTTTGGATAACGGAATTCCGGTTTTTTCGTCTGTCAGGATATTTTCATTAAAGCATCGGCTCAGCCACATGTTCATAGTTTCAATGGATTTGGTATCAAGGCCTAAATCATTACATAGTCTGGTCGCATGATATGACACGTCGGTTACTTCACCGTGATAGCGATGTGCCCGGGTCTCATAAAAGGCCGCCGACTGGCAAAAGTATTTTCCCGATTCCCCTTTTCCTGTTGAGAATGTCTGCCTTCCACATCCATTTATGCAGCCGAAACAAAGTTGTTTCTTGATTTGTTCCCCGGGTAAGATCGTCGGCCAGTCAAATGCCCCGATTTTTATTTTTTTAATGGTTTTTCTTAATTGCGAAAGCTTATCCGGGTCTGCTACCTTGATTTTACCCGATCCCCTTACAGCAACGGCTTTAAGGTTTTTAGAACCAAAGACTGCGCCCATACCTGCAGACCCGGTTGAATCTGCATCGGCGGTCAGGGTAGCAAAATGAACCATATTTTCCCCGGCTGGACCTATTGCAGCAACACGTAATGATTTCCCGTATTCCTGTTTAAGTTTCATGCGGGTACTAATGGCACCAAAACCTTTGAGAAAAGCAGCATCTTTGATTTCAATTTTTCTGTCATCGATAATCAGATAAACAGGTTTATCCGATTTGCCTTGAATTATCAGACCGTCGTACCCTGCGAACTTAAGTTGCGCCCCCCAGGAGCCTCCCAGGTTACTATAAGAGAATGTATTATTAAGGGGTGATTTAGCTGAAACCTGCCATCGGGAAGCGGCAATTCCCGGCACTCCGCACAAAGGACCTGTCATAATGCATAATCGATTTTCAGGATCAAAAGCGTCCGCATCTGTCGGCACTTCGTCTAAGTGAACTTTAGCTGCAATTCCCCGACCGCCTATGAAACGACTGGAATATAAATCTGTCTCCAGTTCTTTAAAGCTGCCGGTAGAAAGATCGACACGTAATATTTTTCCTGTATATCCCCTATATCCACTCATTATAGTTACCTCTTAATTGCATAGTTTTGCATTATCAGGCTCTACAAATGGCTATAAAAAGCCCTAATAAGAGCTTTTTCTTACCCGGAATCTTTCAGACTCTCGCGAAGCTCTCTCTTCAGCACCTTCCCCGTCGGGTTTCTCGGAAGCTCATCAAGAAAAACATACAATACCGGTATCTTTTGATTGGCCATTTTATCGGCGCAATATTCTTTTATTGTATCTTCCGTTACATCAGAACCTTTTTCCCTTACAACAAAACATGATACTGTCTCACCAAGGCGTGAATCCTGTTTGCCCACTACAGCGACCTCTTTAATACCGGGAATATTATTTATTTCCGCCTCTATCTCCGCAGGATAAATATTTACACCACCCCTTATGATCATGTCTTTTATACGGTCAACAATATAGTAGTATCCTTTTTTGTCACGAATAGCTATATCCCCGGCAGTCATATATTTTCCTTTATGGACTTCTTTAGTACCTTCTTCATCTTTAAAGTAATGGTCTATCATAATAGGACTATATACATATAATTCACCCGGTTCGCCATCAGGCACCTCTTTTCCTTCAGGATCAAGAAGAATTATTTCATTATCAGGGAAAGCCTTACCCACACTTGTAGGGTTTTTCAGAATTTCTTCAGGTGTTATAAAAGTGTTTACTCCTGTTTCAGTTGACCCGTAATATTCGTAAAGAACCGGTCCGAATCGTTTTATGAAACCTGTCTTGTGTTTTGGCTGTGTAGGGGCGGCACCTAATAGAATGGACCGCAGGCTGGAGAAGTCAAGATCTTTAGTAAAATCTTCAGAAACATCAAGAATGGAGCTTACCATTGTAGGAACAACATGTGAAACCGTAACTCCATGTTTTGATACCAGTTCGAGAAATTCCTCGGGATCAAATTTTTCCTGAAGAACGAGTGTGCCACCGAGCATTAATGATAAAAATGCATAAAAGGCAGGTCCCGAATGATAAATAGGACAGCATAGAAGATGAACCACGTTATTGTCATATTTTAAGAGGTCCATTATTGTTTTCAGATGCTTCATGGCAGATTCAGTAGCAAGGCCGGACACATTTCTAGATGCTCCTTTTGGCCGTCCTGTTGTGCCGGAAGTGTAAACCATACCTTCGTTCTGTTTTTCCGCCGGTGGCAGGTTGTTCAGATCCACATCAGGAGTATCTGCAAACAACTCATCAAATTCCGGAACATTTTCATAAGATGTAGATCCCATACAGATCAGACCATTAGGAAGAAGTTTTTTATAGTTTTCCCTGTACGGCATAATTCTTTTTTCAAAATCATTTAAAAAGAAAAAAAGTTTTGAGTCTGAATGATCAACTACGTATTCAATTTCAGGCGCTTTCATTCGATACCCGACCATGACTCTTCCACAACCCAGCCAATTAACAGCCTCAATGATCTCGTAACATTCAGGTATGTTATAAGCCATAATAGACACCTGTTCCCCTGGTCGCAATCCCATGGAAAAAAGCTTCTTTGCAAGGGCCCTGCTCCTTTCGTTCAGCATACTCCAGGTAATTGTACGTTTTTTACCTATTATCGCTGGCTTATCCGGGTGCATACCGGCATACATTTCAACCAGGTTGGGGGGGGGGTGTGTGGATTCCGGCATAGTGCCTCCTTAGAATATTATATATATTGATCTGAAAACTGTGCACAACTATAGTATGGCAAAAAAATCTTTATATAATGTGCTACAGACCTGAACGGATATGATTATAAGATAGGTAGATATGATTGGATGTTACCCCGGTCAGGCTCTAAGTTTATTAAAAGATCAAACTATTCTTCATAAATATTTTTATATTTTACTTTTAGGTCACGCTTTAAAAATTTCCCGCTTGGAAGTTTGGGAAGTTCTTCTAACATAATTACTTTCTTTGGAACCTTATACCCTGCAAGACCTTCTTTGCAATATTGCCTGATATCTTCAGCGGTTACTGATTCGCCATGCTTGGGTACTACAAAAGCTGTAGTGGCTTCTACCCATTTGGGATGGAAAAGCCCTAATACACAGCATTCACCAACTTTAGGATGATTGGCTATCCATTGCTCAATCTCCACAGACGATATGTTCTCTGCGCCGGATTTGATTATATCTTTTTTACGGTCCACGAAGTAGTAAAAACGCTCTTCATCCATAACGGCAAGATCACCGGTATGATGCCAGCCGTTTTTAAAGGTTTCATTGGTTTTTTCCTCTTCCTTGTAATACCCCTTCATAACTGCCGGACTTCGGGTGACCATCTCTCCGATCTCACCGGGAGGCAGTTCCACATCATTTTCATCAACTACCTTCATTTCAACAACTGCATGGGTCTGGCCTATAGCTTCAGCACCATCAAACCTTTCATTCGATTCTTTCATTTTACGCAAAAGATCCGGAAATTTCAGCATAGTTCCCAGAGGTGTCATTTCCGACTGACCGTAATAATTCTGGAAGTAGGCATTAGGCAGCAGCCCCATGATCTTTTTCATCATTGCATCGGTGGTTGGGCTCCCGTAAAGGGTCACTAACCTGAAGGAACCGAAAAGTGTCTTAACCAGGTTTTCACCATCCGGCATATTCAATAAATTGGACACAACAGTAGGTGCAAGAACAGAGTCCGTAAATTTAAAACTTTTAAAAGCTTTCATCACAAATTCAGGATCGGGGCGGTGGAGCATGACGGTCGTGGCGCCAATATTTACATAACTAAGCAAATTAGCCATTCCTGCCACATGGAACAAAGGAGCCACACCGAGGGCAAGCGAATCTTCCGACATAAGTGTTCCAATATCCGTGAGCCCGCTTAACAGGGCTGCATACCAGTTGGCATGCGTATTAAGAACGCCTTTGGGCATGGCTTCAGTGCCGCTCGTATACATCATACAGCAGACATCATCAGCGTTTATTATCTCATAGGGTTCATCATGAGGAAATTTATCAGAACACAGGTCGTCAAAATCCAGCCAGCCATCCGGTAAAGATGTTTTACCGTTCAAATTTATCATTACAAAATTTTTAACACTCGGCAATTCATTGGAAATCTCCAGAACTATTTTCGATAAATTATCTTCAACAATAAACATTACCGGTTCGGAGTGAAGAACCAGATCCTTGATTTCCCTGCCTATTAAAGAGTAATTATATGGTGTGATCCAGGCACCAATTTTTGCCAATGCTAATATATAAATTGCATACTGAATGCAATTATAGGACATCATGGCAACCCGGTCCCCTTTTTTAACACCCATTTGTTTTAAGGCGTTTGCAAACCTGTTTACTTCGGTATTTAATTCTTTATAGGTTATATGCCGCTTAACTTCACCTGCATAGCTATATATAAATGCCTCTTTATCAGGTTTGTTTAATGCAACTCTTCTTAATATATCACCAACACAAAGCCTGCTCATAACATTTCTTTGTAATTCTTCACTCATCATAATACCCCCCTGTAATTTTAGTAGATCTTTATCAATTAGGTCTTATTACTATAAATTATGATATCAGATAAAATGTCTGGTATTTATTCATATGTTAAATAAGGCAGTTACTGTGATCGGAAATATATTCCAAGAGGAACTGAATCACTGAACTTATTTGAGACTATATAATACTGATGAACTCGTAAAAAGTATAACGGATGGCTAAGTTTAAATCTCCATATACAAAATATATTGTTTTATCAGGAATTAAATTAACGGGTTTTAAAGATACCTTTTCCGACCATCAATGGCAAATCCAAAAATGTTTTAATTCCGGAAGATGCATTGACAATATAGGGTATGGCATTTACGGCATGCATTGCAGTAGCAAGCAGTCCGTCGTCTAACCATTTGTGAGGTTCATACTCAACATACATAGCCGGTTCGCCGTCTATTGTAATCGAATGGTTCCCTTTCGGCCAGTCGGGTGAAACCGTGTTAAACATGCGCCAAACCGATTCATGTATAATTCGTTTTTCACCTTCAATGACGCCTGCCCACTGCCATAACTGACCCGCAATTGTTCCCGCCTTGACTGTCCCTGCAGCCGGTTCCAGGTCATTTTCCGCATATGATAAAGTTAGCTCTTCTGTTATCTCATCAAGCTCAACCTCGAGGCCATCGGCAATCATCTGAATAAGTTCTTTGAAAAGGCCGGAGATCCAAAATTTAAATCTTTCAGCATCTTTATTAAATTCTTCATCGGTCTTTCCGAATCCCATTATGTCAAACATGACTTCAGGCGAGGGGTAAATATCAAAATTGGAAATTTCACGAATATGAATCCTTTCGATCGATTTCGAGAGTGAAGACATGGTAAGTGGAAGCACATCACCAAAAAACCCCGGATTAAGGCCGGTTGAGTGAAATGTCGAATTACCTGATTTGCAGGCCTCTTCCAGCCTCCCATTGAGTTCCGGACCATAAACCTTAGGGTACATATAACCAACAGTTGTGATAA
>JABHLN010000087.1 GCA_018693105.1 Desulfobacterales bacterium
GAACTTCTGATCAACCGCTATAACGAAGTAGATGGAGACTTTTTACGACGCCATCAGGGTTTAGTCTTCATAAAGCTCCTTGATAGTTGAAAAAGTATCAAGCGATTCGGGATTTTTCAAAGCATCCCTGTTAGTAACCGGCTTATTCTCTATGACCTTCTTTACAGCAATTTCAACTTTCTTCATTGTAAGCGTATAAGGAACATCCGGAATCTGAATAACTTTTGCCGGCACATGTCTTGGTGAAGCGTTTGTTCGGATATTCGTCCTTATCTTTTTAATAAGTTCGTCCGTAAGTTCATCACCTTCATAAAGTTTTACAAAAAGAACAATCCTGACATCATTTTTCCAGTTCTGTCCGATAACAATGCTGTCCTCAATCTCATCCATCATATCAACCTGCCGATAGATTTCAGCTGTACCAATTCTTACGCCACCGGGATTTAGCGTTGTATCGGACCTTCCGAATATTTGAACCCCGCCGTGATCATTGATTGTAATGAAATCCCCATGCCGCCAGATATTCGGATACACATTAAAATAGGCATCCATATATTTTTCAGTTTTAGGATCATCCCAGAAATAAATCGGCATGGATGGAAATGCCGCCTTACACACAAGTTCTCCCTGGGAATTTCTTATGGATCTTCCTGCTTCATCAAAAGCATCAACCGCCATAGCAAGTCCCCGGCACTGGAGTTCGCCGGAATAAACAGGGCCCATCGGGTTTCCAAGGGCAAAACATCCGTTCAGGTCGGTTCCGCCGGCAATTGAAGCAAGCTGCAAATCACTTTTTACTTCATTGTAAATAAACTCAAAACCTTCTTCAGAAAGTGGTGATCCTGTTGAACAAAGGGTTCTCAAAGATGAGAGATCAAAAGATTTACCGGGTTTCAAATCTGTATTCATAAGAGCTGCAATATACCCTGCGCTTGTACCGAAGACAGTAATTTTTTCATCCTGGGCCATCTTCCAGAGAACTTCAGGTCCTGGGTGGAAAGGATTGCCGTCATACATTACAATTGTAGCTCCGACTCCAAGGGAGCTCATGAGCCAGTTCCACATCATCCAACCGCAGGTTGTAAAGTAGAAAATATTGTCTTCACGCTTCAGGTTTGTATGAAGTATGAGCTCTTTTAAATGATGAATGAGAATACCGCCAACTGACTGAACGATACATTTCGGCAGACCGGTTGTTCCAGAGGAGTACATAATATAAAGAGGGTGGTCAAAGGGTACCTGTTCAAATTCAATCTCAAGGTTTGACTCTGATGAAATAAAATCTTTGTAATGAACTGCATTTGGCACATTACTTATATCCGGATTTTCTTCCGTGTAAGGTACTACAACTACTTTTTCTATTGACGGCAGTTCTTTTAAGATACTTGAAATACGGTCAAGTGAATCAAGGCCGTTCCCTTTAAAAAAATAGCCGTTGGCTGTAAACAGAATCCTGGGTTTTGTCTGACCGAACCTGTCAAGTACACCCTTTATTCCGAAATCAGGTGAGCATGAGGACCAGACAGCGCCAATACTTGTTGCGGCTAGCATGGCTATAACAGTTTCGGGCATATTCGGCATAAACCCAACAACTCTATCTCCCGATTTAATTCCTGACTCTCTCAATGATTTTGCAACTCGTGCCACCCTGTCATAAAGCTCGGCATATGTTACTTTGATAGAATCACGGGCTTCCCCCTTAAATATAATTGCTACTTTGTCATCTCTGTACCTTAGTAAATTTTCTGCAAAATTCAGTTTTGAACCTGAAAACCATTTTGCCCCCGGCATCTTATAAGGATCATCAATAACTTCATCATATGATTCTGAAGCAATTATCTTTCCATAATCCCACATGGTTGCCCAGAAATCGGAAATATTTTCAACAGACCAGTCATAAAGCTGAGAAAATTCAGTGAAATTCTGATTATATTTATCATTAATAATACCCATGAACTCATACATGTTTGAGCTTTTGACCTGCTCGTCTGACGGTGTCCACAACAGTTTACCCATTACAAACTCTCCTTTCATCATGCTGAGACCTTTACAAAGGTTTCATACAAATTTGTTAACAATAAAATATATTACAACTTTCCTATAACCTATTAAGTTTGACAAACTCTTAAAAAAGTCAACTCGGGATGGCAAAGTAAAATTTTCAAGATCAAGCCGGCGCAAATCCCGAGAAATGAGGTGTACTTATCATACACCGATGTGACGAGGGGTTCAGCGCAACAAAGATATTGAACTTTTTACGAAGCTATCAAATTTCAATTAATTAAATTGCCGTTATACCCGCATCTATAGGCAACACCGCCCCGTTAATAAACTCAGAGTAGTTTGATGCAAGAAAAATAACAACCCTTGCAACCTCATTAACATCTGCAAAACGCCCGCGGGGTGTAGATACCAATGAAATTCTTTTTTTAATTTCGGCCTGCTCTTCAGCGGTTCTACCTGTACCTGACGCGAGCCTTTCAATAAGACCTGTATCGACCGGGCCGGGGCAGATTGCATTTACACGAACACCTGTTTGAGCAACCTCTCCGGCAGATATACGGGTAAGGCCAACTACTGCATGCTTGGTTGAAGAGTATGCGCAAAGGTTTACGTATCCCTTCATACCCGATGTGGAACTGGTATTTATTATACTTCCGGATCCCTGCTTAATCATTACAGCCAAAACATATTTCAGGCCGAGAAAAACACCTTTCATGTTGATGGCAACAACCTTGTCAAACATATCTTCCGGGTATTCATGAATCGGACAGGAAGGTCCTGTAATTCCGGCATTATTAAAAAAAGTATCTATACGTCCATATTTTTCCATTGTTTTATTTACATAGTTTTCGACATCGGACGATTTTGAAACATCTGCCTCAATAAATATCGATTCACCCCCAAGCTTTTCTATTAGAGAAACAGTTTTCTCTCCTCCTTCAACATCTATGTCTACAACAACTACTATAGCACCGGCTTTGGTGAAAGCAAGACAGGTTTCCCTGCCGATTCCGCTTCCCCCACCTGTAATCAAGGTCACATTATCTTTCAGGTCTATCATTGTATGTTTCTCTCCTTTAAATCATTTTGTACAATGTGTGCTTAAGGCTATAGTATTTTTCCTGATCTCGTAGGGCAATAATAAACAACCGGTCCGGTATCTGTATCTTTTACAATGGTTTTAGCATTACCGCTTGATATTATCTTTGAAACACTGCTTTCAGGATCATTAAGGTCTCCAAAATACATCGCTTCGGTTTCACAACATACAACACAAAACGGTAGTTGACCCTCGTCGATCCGATGAGAACAAAAACTGCATTTACGGGCAATATCTTTTTCTTCATCAAAAATTATTGTTCCGTAAGGACATTCGGGAATACATGATTCACACCCGTCACATTTCTCTTCGTCTATAATAACAATACCGTCTTCTCTTTTACTGATTGCTTCTACAGGACAAGCTTCCATGCATGGCGGCTCGTTACAGTGCATACATGGTATAGGAAGATAGTGCATACTCAAGTTGGGGTATGTACCTCCCGGAGTGTCAATTTGAGGCCCGCCAACCGTCTCAACTCTTATCCCCGAACCTTTCTCAATACTGTTTTCAAACTTGCATGAGATAGTGCAGGTATGACAACCGATACACCTTTCAAGATCAATTACCAATCCGTATCTTTTAGACATTACTCATCCCCTCCTTCCCTACTGACTTCCACAAGATTGTCAAGCATTGCCATATTCGGCTCATGAACAGCACATTGCGAGGGATTTAATTCACTGTTGGTCAGCATCTGATGATGCCCTTCAATATAATCCTTTTCCCACCAGCCCTGTTTGATATTTACAATCCCCGGCCTGACTCCTTCATGGACCTTGGCTTTGATCCTTACCTTTCCCCGGTCGTTACGAATCGTAACAATATCACCACCATTAATACCGCGTTCTTTGGCATCAGCAGTATTCATTTCTAAAACAGGTTCAGGGTCAAGCTCTTTAAGCCAGTCAACATTTGCAAACATGGAATGCTTTCTGTACCGGGTATGTGTTGAAAAATAATTTAAAGGGTATTTTTTTGCTTCGGGCCTTCGGGTGCTTTCAAGAGGCTCCTTGTATACCGGCAGTTCCTCGCCAAACGCCTGGAGGTTCTCTGCATAAAGCTCTATCTTTCCTGATGGCGTACGAAATTTCCAGTTCTCTCCTTCGTCTTTCATGGGAGCTTTCACCGGCCCCTGTCTAAGCTTTTCAATGGTAACATCTTTAACCGAGGGATGATCAGCTGAAAGTAAAAGCTCGATAGCCTGCTCTGCTGTCATGTCGAAGTCTTCAGAAAACCCCATTCTTTTTCCTACTTCACATGCTATTTCAAAATCCGGCTTTGAGTCATGCATCGGTTCAACTACTTTCTGCATAAGTTGAAGGTAGGGATAAACACTTAATTCGTATGTTGTTGAAAGCCCCAGGCATTCATAAAAAGAGCTGGCAGGAAGTACAATGTCAGCATATTTTGCAGTTGTGGTCATAAACAGCTCGGAAACTACAAAGAAATCAAGACTGGGAATGACCTCATTAACAAGTTTGTTAAAATTCGAATCCTGGTTCACCATATTGTGCTGGGTCATCCACAATGATTTTACCTGATACGGATCACCTTTGATCGCTGCGTCATATAAGTTCATTATCGGCATAAACCTGCATTGACGGCCTTTTACACCAACAAAGTCACGGCGGTTCAGAACAATATTAGGATAGCTGACATTCCTGAGATTACCGGTAATCGCTGCAAGAGCCGTAATAGCACGATGTGTAATATCTCCGTGAAATGTTCTCTGTAAACCCCAGCCCCTGCATGATGCAACCGGTTTTTTTTCAACATATTCCAGGGCAAGTTTTTCAATTATCTCTTCCGGGATCTCCGTTATTTCAGTTGTTTTTTCAAGGGTATACTCAGCTGTCATATCAACAAGAAGTTGATATGAAGGACGGCATTCAACACCGTTGATTGTATATGTTCCTTCAAGGGAAGGAACTACACCTTCTTCGTCAGCCAGCCTGGGACTATCTGTTATTGAATCCCATACCATATATTTTTCAGAGTGGCCGGCATCTCTTAAAAATTTTCCATCATCACTTCTGACAAGATAAGGGCCAACAGTATATTTTATCATAAAATCCCTGTCTTCAAGGCCTTTATCGAGGACAACCTTTATCATTCCAAGTGCCAGAGCCGTATCGGTCCCCGGCCTTATCGATATATGCTGATCCGCCTTTGCAGCTGATGTTGTAAACAGGGGATCAATAACAATTAGCTTTACACCTTTTTCTTTTGCGTCCCTTATTCTGCGCCAGCGCAAAGGATAGGTCTCGGCATAGTTTGCACCCCAGAGAACATACATACCCGGATCATCAATATCCTGAAAGTATCTATGCGCGAAAATAGAGCCGAAAGATGTTGTATCACCACAAGGCCCGGCAGCATCACCATACCCGCCAAGGTTTAAATATGTCCCTTGAATAGCATTAGTCAGCTTTAAAAAAATCATTGAAAGAACTGATGAAACATAACCGCCGGTTCCGATACTCACTGACTCTTCACCGTATTTTTCAGCGGTCTCCTTGAATTTTGCAGCTATGGTATCAAACGCCTCTTCCCATGATATCTTTTCCCATTTACCTTCGCCCCTTTCACCAACACGCTTCATGGGGTGTTTCAGCCTGTCCTCATGATTAACAAGCTTTACCATACACATACCCCTTGCACATATATGCTCAAGTTCGGGGTCTTCAGGAAAATCACCGGGTTCAAGTTTCGTGAGAACACCATCTTCAACATGCGCCCGAATACCGCACATGATCCCGTCTTCAAGCGCGCAGTATGTCCGAACCACCTTCTTCTTTCCAGACTCTCCCATATTATTAACCTCTTTTTGGAACAGATTATTAATCAAGTTAAAATAAGTTTTAACCTTTAATTAAATACCTGAATTTATCGATACAATCATAAGCATAGGTGTTTTTCATACCATAAAAATAAAATAAATAACAACCTAATACCTGTTGGCTTTTTTCCTTATTTAACCATTAATCATTATTCAGTTTTATTTCCCATTATGCTCACAAACAAAAACAGGATCTACCTGCCCTTCCATTCCGGTTTTCTTTTTTCAACAAAAGCCCTTGCTCCTTCGAGAAGATCTTCGGTTTTAAGATGCGATTTAAATCCCGGGAAATGAACACCGACCGTATCCTTTAAAGATTTTTCAAACCTGAGCATAGTTCCTTCTTTGGCTGCTTTTACAGCAGTCGGTGCACATGCAAGTATTTCACCAGCCCATTTTTCAGCAGCTTCCATTACTTTATCCGAAGGGGCAATCTCATTTACTATCCCCATATCACATGCTTCTTTTGCGGAAATATTGCGCCCGGTAAGTATCAAACCCATGGCCTGATTGTATGGTATTTTCATAGGCAGTCGTTGAAGACCGCCGGCAAGCGGAACAGATCCTACTTTCGGTTCGGGAAGCCCGAAAACTGCTTTTTCCGAGGCTATTATAATATCACAGGCAAGGGCGATCTCAAAACCTCCCCCAAGGGCCATTCCGTTTATTGCTGCAATAATCGGCTTATAACAGTCAAAACGATTTGCTATACCTCCAAAACCGCCTTTCAAGGAATCAATCTCTTTTCCGGCAGCTTCAGCACCATGTTCATTCTGCCATTTGAGGTCATTCCCTACACAAAAAGCCTTGTCACCCGCACCAGTCAAAATTGCCACCCAGGCATCAGGATCTTCAGAGAAGTTGTTAAATGCATCATCCAACTCATGATTTGCAGGGGGATCAAGTGCATTCATACTGGCCGGCCTGTTAATTGTAATATAGACGAGATTCCCTTTTTTTTCGTATTTGATATTCTTGTATTTATTTTCCATAATTTTGCAGCTCCATATAACATTAGTAATTGTTCATTTTATAAATTATTTAAAGATAACCAACTACCATTAAATGCCCGCCCTATCAATATAATTTTAACAAACACTCTAAAAAGCTGATTTGTCAAAGGAGAGGGCCTATAAAACCACAACACCCCGGATTAAATTATATGAACAGGCCGGGAGTCTTTTCAGGAGAGCCGCTCCATGGATAATTACTTATGAAGCCTTGCGAACTCAAGTATAAGGGATTGTAAAAAAAGAAAAGTGTATGTGTGATATTAAAACAGGATGTGAAGATGTAATGAGGCTTTTAGGGTCATGATGCCCGGCTTCGGTAGCAACCTGTTCTTTATTAACAATTCCTAATGCTCTCAAACAGCGCAAGCCTTAACTGATAATCATCCATTCCGCTCTTTGTGAAGCTTTGAACAAAAAGTGCCCCGACCTTTGAATTATTTATCAGTATAACTGATGGCTAAGTAAAATCTTCATATACAAGGCATATTGTTTGGCCAGGCGTGAAGACATACATGTAGTATGTCGAATGTCTGGCCAAACAATATAACACAGTAGATGGAGACTTTTTTACGACGCCATCTTAGGTGATTTTACCATTTCTTGTGGGTGAATAATATACAGCAGGTCCGGTATCGGTATCTTTTACAATGGTCTTTGCATTAGACTTTGATATCATTTTTGAAACATCGCTTTCAGGATCATTAATATCTCCAAAATACATTGCTTCGGTTTCACAGCATACCACACAAAACGGGACCTGCCCTTCGTCTATTCGATGAGAGCATAAGCTGCATTTACGGGCAATATCTTTTTCTTTATCAAATATTATTGTACCGTAAGGACATTCAGTAATACAGGACTCACACCCGTCACATTTGTCTTCATCAATAATAACAATACCGTCTTCTCTTTTGCTTATTGCTTCTACCGGACATACATCTATACATGGCGGCTCATTGCAATGCATGCAGGGTATGGGGAGATAATGCATGCTCAAGTTCGGATATTTTCCTCCCGGAGTATCCATCTGCGGTCCGCCAACAGTTTCGACACGTATTCCGGAACCTTTTTCAATATTATTTTCAAACTTGCATGAAATTGTGCAGGTATGGCATCCGATACATCTTTCAAGATCAATCATCATTCCGTATCTTTTTGACATTATTCATGCCCTCCTTCCCTGCTGACTTCCACAAGATTATCAAGTAAAGACATATTTGGCTCAAGAGCAGCTGTCTGAGCCGGATTTATTTCACTTTGGGTAAGCTCCTGATGATGCCCTTCAATAAAATCGGTATGCCACCACCCCTGCTTGATATTAACAATTCCGGGCTTTATTCCTTCATGAACTTTAGCCTTTACTTTTGCTTTCCCACGGTCGTTTGTCACCGTTACTATATCTCCTGTTGAAATGCTTCTTGCTTCTGCATCTACAGGATTCATTTCTACAACCGGTCCCGGATCAAGCTCTTTAAGCCAGTCAACATTTGCATACATTGAATGCTTTCTGAACTTGGTGTGGGTTGAAAAATAGCTTAGCGGGTATTTTTCAGCTTTAGGACGGCGATTACTTTCAAGAGGCTCTTTGTATAAAGGAAGCTCCTCACCAAACTTTTTAAGTTTTTCCGAGTAAAACTCTATCTTTTTTGACGGAGTAGTAAATTCCCAGTTTTCCCCCTCAACATTCATTGGTGCTTTCACCGGCCCCTGTCTTAATCTTTCAATAGACAAGTCGTTCTGGTTGGAAAGCATAAGCTCGATATTTTCCTCTACACTTTTGTTAAAATATTCAGGAAATCCCATTCGCTTTCCAACTTCACATGCTATTTCAAAATCAGGCTTGGTGTCATACATGGGTTCAATCACTTTCTGCATAAGCTGTATATAGGGAATAACCTGTACATCATAAGTAGTGGAAAGTCCCATACACTCATAAAAAGTACTGGCAGGAAGAACAATATCCGCATACTTTGCGCTTGTTGTCATAAACAATTCGTTAACAACGTAAAAATCAAGTTCCGGTATAACCTCTTTAATTAACCTATTGTTATTGGCATCCTGGCTTAGGATATTATGCGAACTTGTCCAAAGGGCCTTTACCTGATATGGGTCGCCCTTTTCTATGGCATCATAGAGATTCATTATTGGAAGTGATTTGGCCGCTCTCCCTTCTACTGCGGTATATCCCAAAAAGTTTAAGGGGATAGTGCGAAAACCGACGCGCCTGAGGTTGCCTGTAAGAGCTGCAAGTGCAGCAATCGCACGATGGGTGAGATCTCCGTGAAAGGTTCTCTGTACACCCCATCCACGACAGGACGCAACCGGTCTCTTTTCTATATAATCAAGAGCAAGTTTTTCGATTGCTTCTTCCGGAATTTCAGTTATTTCAGATGTTTTTTCAAGAGTATATTCGGATGCAAGGTCAACAAGAAGCTGATATGAAGGCCGGCACTCGATGCCGCTTACTGTAAAAGTTCCTTCCATGGCAGGTTCCACGCCATCTTCTTCAGAACTTTTCACGCTGTCAGTCTTTAAATCCCAGACCATATATTTTTCAGGATCGTCAGGATTCCTTAAAAACATACCGTCATCGGTTTTCACGAGAAAAGGACCGACAGTATACTTTGTCATAAATTCTTTATCTTCAAGGCCTTTTTCAAGTACAACATTCATCATTCCAAGTGCCAGCGCAGAATCAGTTCCCGGCCTTATGGGGATATAATCATCCGCTTTTGATGCAGATGATGTAAAAAGGGGATCAATAACAACAAGCTTTGCACCCTTTTCTTTTGCGTCCCTGATTTTTCGCCAGCGAAGGGGATAGGTTTCTGTATAATTTGCTCCCCAGAAAACATACATGCCCGGATCTTCAACATCCTGTATAAATCTTTCTCCCATTGGAATACCAAAAGTTGTCATATCTCCGCATGGCCCGCCGAAATCTCCATATCCGCCGAGGCTGATCAATGTCCCCTGAATAGCATTTGCCAGTCTTGAAAAAATCATATTAACTACAGATGAAAAGAAGCCGCCCGAAGCGATTGCCACAGCCTCCTCACCGTATTTTTCAGCAGTCCCTTTAAATTTTTCAGCAATAGTATCGAAGGCTTCATCCCATGATATTTTTTCCCATTTTCCTTCGCCCCTTTCACCCACACGTTTCATGGGGTATTTCAGCCGATCCGGATGATATACAAGTTTTACGGTACAAAGCCCCCTTAAACAAACATGTTTCATGCCGGGATCTTCCGGGAAATCAGCGGGTTCAACCTTTTTTAAAACACCGTCTTCCACATGTGCTAGAAGACCGCACATAATTCCATCCTCAATACAGCAATAGGTACGAATCACCTCTTTTTTGCCGGTAGTAGTCATAAAAAGACTCCTTATTATTATTAATTAAAACAAATTAAATGGTCGAAACCTGAGTATTTATTATAAATGCTGAAAACAGGAACCAATACAAAAGCATAATATATCTTATCAATTATATTCATAGGGTATTAGCTGAATACCAGGGCAGAAAATGAGCAGCAAAATCAATGATACATTGAACTTGATACATTTACATGGTTTCAATTGAAGGTCTGGTTTTATCCGGACAATCTTTTATTCCATATCATAAAGAAAGGATAAATAACAACTCATACATTATGGCTTCGTAAAAGTCTCATCTACTGCGTTATAGTGTTTGGTCAGCCACTCGACATACTACATGATAAAAAACAATTCATACTTAAGAGTTTTTAAAGAAAAAAGCTTGTGGAGTGGTTGTCATAAATATGTTCCGTTTAACCCGGTCTTCCACCGGAAATTTTTTTTTTCAACCACCTGCCCGAACTCACCGCTTAACGGTCCGTAACAAAAATCATGTCAAAGGCAAATAAAATTAATATTCAGCTTTAATTTTTGCCGGTTGTATTAACATTTGCATACAACCTGATTTTAGTAACGGGCCATAAAGCGCCTTAAACAAGCGTCCAGTCGATTGAAAAAAAATTTTTCCGTCGGGTGACCTGAGCACTGGATCTATCGGAAGGTTATTTTGACAAACGATATAAATGAAAGAAATGTTTTTAGCGAGTGAAAATTAAATGGGGAGGGTAAAAAAAACGCCGGTTATTTTTCAATAACCGGCGTCTGGTTAATTGTTAACTAACAGATGTTGTTAGAAGTTATACTCAATTGTTGCAGTAATTGTACTTCCCGGGATCAAAGCAGCAAACGTAGCTGCTCTGGCTGAGGAATTACCCCAGACAGATTTTTGCCCCAGTTTAAATTTCCAAGCCTGCCTCATAACTTCTACGGAAGCAATTACAAACGTGACACCAAATGGCTCATACATTAAAACAAGTGATGGTTTGACACGACCGTTGTTATAGTCGGTAGAGAGCATATAACCAATCATGTAACTATTTTTCTCTTTTGGTGCAGTGGCAGTTTGCCCTGGATAACCAGGAATATGTGTCGCGTAGAAATGGTACGAAGAATTTTGTGCTGATCTTGTGCGGAATATCTTCGGGAAA
>JABHLN010000088.1 GCA_018693105.1 Desulfobacterales bacterium
GATCAGGAGGAGAAGATATAGAAGTAGTATGTTGAATTTATAATCAACCTCCTTAATGCAGTAGATGGAGACTTTCAGCGATGCAATCAAATTTTTATTTTTTCAACAATTATGCTTCCAACAGAATATCCCGCACCAAATGAGCTGATTACTCCCTTTTCACCGATCTCAAAATCGTCCTGATACTTTTTGAAAGCTATCAAACATCCGCAGGAGACAGTGTTGGCATATTCATCAAGGATTATAGGAGTCTCTTCGGGTTCTGGTTCACGGCCTAATACCTTTGTGGAGATCAGCCTGTTCATATTCTGATTTGCCTGATGCAGCCACAATCGTTTCATATCTTCGATCTTAAAATTTAATTCATCGAGATGTCCGGTTATATGTTCTGCAACAAAGGGGACAACCTCTTTGAATACCTTACGGCCATTCTGTTTAAAAAGTTTGTCCGGTTTCCCGATACCTGATTCGTCGGCACGATTTAAAAAACCGAAATTGTTTCTCACATTACTGGAAAATTTTGTCTGCAGTTTGGAACCAAGTATTTCAAAAGCAGTATCTGTTTTACATGTATCTTTTTTTTCAATTACAACTGCCGTGCATGCGTCACCAAAGATAAAGTGACTATCACGGTCACAGAAATTTACATGCCCTGTCATGATATCTGGGCTAACCATAACTACGCATTCAGCAGTACCGGCCTTTATAGAATCAATACCGGTCTGCATGCCGAATGTAGCAGAAGAGCAGGCAACGAGCATATCAAATGCGAAACCATTGATACCAAGAGCATCCTGAATTTCTATTGAAATTGCAGGATAGGCTCTTTGCATGTTAGCGCAGGATACTATTACAGCATCTACATCTTCAGAGGTCTTCCCGGCATTATCAAGAGCTTCCTTTATTGCCGGCAATGCCATCTCACACTGGATAGACATTTCTTCATTCGGCCGTTCAGGTATATCAGGATACATACGGTTGATATCAAGTATACCGCTTTTATTCATTACATATCTGTTCTTAACACCCGATGCTTTCGCAATAAACTCGGCACTTGACTCCTGTAAAGGTTCAATTTTTTGTGCCTCGATTTCATTCTTATGCTCTTCGTTAAATTTTTTTACATATGCATTGAAAGAATCAACCAACTCTTCATTTGTAATGGCTTCCGGTGGTGTATAGATTCCTATACCGCTGATGACTATTCCTGCCATTCAATCCTCCGTTTATCTTCTTCTGTAATTCTAAGAACGTTTTTCGTTTAAAGGTAAAAGTTTTTTAGTCATTAAAATGTTTGATTTCCGCTTCAACAGTTAATGGGTCAATATCCATAAGCCTTTTTGCTAATCCCATTACCTTGGGAAGTTCGTAGGCAAAGAAATATCGTAAAGTATAAAACTTACCGCTGTAAAAATTTGATTCCGATTCAGACAGCTTTTTTGACTGCGCTTTCTGGATGGCAATTCCCTGCAGGAGCCACTGCCATGCAATTGTAATAATTCCAAACATTTCCAGGTATAGAGTGCCGTCTGCGAGAAATATTTCACGTCCCTTTTCTTTAACAGTTGTTGTTAGATGAGAAGTTACTTCTTCAAGAGTGTCAAGTGAGTCTCCAAGCTGCTTTGCATGTTTTTGAAGATCCGGAGAACCGTTTGCGGTTTTAATAGTATTTTTTAACTCATCAAGATAATATTTATAAGCCTTACCGTCATGCATTGTGACTTTGCGACCGAGTATATCAATGCCGTGAATAGCAGTTGTACCTTCATGAATTGGATGTATTCTTGTATCACGGTAATATTGTTCAAGGGGGAAATCATCACAAAAACCGTATCCTCCGAAACACTGCAAACCCTGACTTACAGATAAAATACTCATTTCAGAAGGATAGCTCTTGGCAACCGGCACAAGAATGTCAAGAAGGAGGGCGTATTTTTCCTTTTCATCACCTTCCATAATATGCTCAAAGTCTCCGTACATAGAACATTGTGTCAGAAGAGAAAGTGAACCCTCCACAATAGAACGCTGGAACAGGAGCATTCTTTTTACATCAGCATGCTCGATAATCGGGATCTGGGGTGTTG
Source organism: Desulfobacterales bacterium (assembly GCA_018693105.1). Lineage (GTDB taxonomy): Bacteria > Desulfobacterota > Desulfobacteria > Desulfobacterales > SURF-7 > JABHLN01. The sequence goes on from JABHLN010000088.1 coordinate 2,085, forward strand.
CAGGATCTTTTTGTGTATATTTTCTTCCCTGTGGACGCTCTTTCGTGTAATCCAGTGATGCATAATAAGCCGCGGAAGAAATTCCTGTGGCACCAAGGCCTACTCCTATTCGAGCTTCATTCATCATCTGAAACATCTGGAAAAGGCCGCTATTTTCTTTGCCTATGAGATAACCATGACAATCATCCTTCTCTCCGATGCTTAATTCTGTTATGGGCGCACCTTTGTACCCAAGTTTATGATAAATCTGTGATACAACTATATCATTGGGAACAAGCTTTCCGTTTTCATCAGAACGCTTCTTGGGTACTACAAAAAGAGAAATCCCTTTCACTCCTTCAGGGGCACCTTCAACTTTTGCTAACATCAGATGAATAACATTATTTACAGCGGTATGATCTCCGGCCGAGATAAATATTTTCTGACCACGAATTTTATAATGGCCTTCATTTGTAGGAAATGCAGTTGTCGATATATCTGCAAGAGAGCTTCCAGCCTGAGGCTCTGTAAGAGCCATGGTCCCCTGCCATTGACCACCAAGCATTTTGGGTAAATATGCTTCGATCTGTTCTTCGGATCCGAAAGATGCTATAAGTCTGGCCGCACCGGCAGTTAGTTCTGGATAAACGCTGGATGAATAATTGGCCGCAGAAAAAATAAAGCGGCAAAACCCGGCAATCGTTAAGGGAAGTTGTTCACCATCCATGTCGTTTGGGAAACTAGTACCAATCCACCCGCCTTCACCAAATTCTTTCATAACTTTTTTAACTGAAGGATGAACGTTAACCTTACCATCAACAAGTTCGGGCTGATTCCTGTCCATTTCCTCAAGGTTTGGATGCATTAAATCTTTTCCAAGCTTAACTGCAGCATCCAGGACCATGTCAAACATTTTTTTGTTATGCTGTTTGTAGTATGGATATTTTGTCAAGGATACTACATCAAAGACTTCATGAGCCAAAAATTTAATATTTCTTTCACTGAGAAATTTACCAGCCATTTTCTCCCTCCTTAAATTTTATAATATAATACCATCAGGTAAACATTAAAAGCTTTTTATATTATTAACTCAGTATTTTGAGCTAATATATTAACCCAATATTTTGAGCTAACAATAAGATTATATGAAATATATAAAAAATTTATTCAATTAACACAGTCAAGAACAGTAGTCCAGTTTTTTATCTTTCCAACAATACATTCCCCGACAGGAGGCATACTTAATCAATGGTCATATATTTTTATATTTTTGTATTTTTTAAAGGTGGTTTGTAGACGTAATAATATTCAATATAATTAAATAGATAAGTTCGTTGTTTGTTATTTATTATTATTTGACACCTCAGATTTGTTTCTTTATAATATCGAAACTTTTTGTTTTATAATCAGGATGGTGGTGTAATAAAGTCCCTATCGACTTTATTATTGTACAAACTTCGCAATGCAGGGTTAACTATCCATTGCACTTTTTACGGAAGTATATATTTTTTAAAATTACCTTAAGGACTTATATGGACGATAAACCGTACATCATCGATTATGAATTTTGTTTTCCGGACGGTGGGATCAAAAAATTCAATATAACTTTTGCTCCGGAAACCTTTACAATTATAAACAAAAATCCGGAAAGTAAACCACAATGGACTAAACTGGATCAGTCCCAATGTAACTGCTGTCCCCTTGATCCAAAAGAACACCCCTTTTGTCCGGTCGCTGTAAATCTTGCTGAAATGGTTGAATCATTTAAAGATACTTTTTCTTTTGATGACTGTCTTGTACGATGTATCACTCCTGAGAGAACCTATATAAAAGAATCGTCTATCCAGGAGGGGCTTTTTTCTGTTTTTGGGATAATAATGGCAACGAGTAACTGCCCAATAATGTCCTTTTTCAAACCAATGGCGCGCTTCCACCTACCTTTCTCAACGATTGATGAAACTGTATTTCGTTCAACATCAGTGTATCTTTTCAGGCAGTATTTTGAGTATAAAAAAGGTGGAACTCCTGATATGCATTTAACCAAGCTTGATGATCATTATAAAAAAGTACAGGAAGTAAATAAAGGGATGCTGGGAAGAATCGATATGGTTGTGGAAAAAGATGCTGATATGAACGCAATTATTATTCTCAATGCCATAGCACAGATATTTTCCATGGAAATTGAGAGTAATCTGAACTCTTTTGAATATTTGTTTAATCAGGTAGAATAAATTAAGTTTAAAATTTTGATGTATAAGTAAAAAGTATTACCGATGGCTAAGTAAAAATTTTCATATACGAGGCATAGGTTTTGGTCAGGCGCGAAGGCATACATGTAGTATGTCGAACATCTGGCCAAATGCTATAAGGCAGTAGATGGAGACTTTTTAAGACGCCATCCAAATTTTGATAAATTTATCTGTTATGGAGTTGTTAAGTGATAAAGATTATTATTGTTGGAATCGGAGGCTTTTTAGGTGCAATATCAAGATATTTAACTAGTCGATTTGTAAATCGTTATTTTGAGACAACTCAATTTCCGTTCGGTACTTTAAGCGTAAATATGATCGGATGTTTTTTAATAGGATTTGTAATCGGGCTTATTGAGAATCGTGATATGTTTAATCCTGAAGTCAGGTCATTCATATTAATAGGCCTTCTTGGAGGTTTTACCACATTTTCAACATTCGGGTATGAATCATATAATCTGCTACGTGATGGTCAAATACTATCAACAATAAGTAACATATGTATTCATGTCTTTATCGGTCTTACGCTTGTCTGGTTTGGGAACTTTATTTCAAGATTATTATAAGCGACCTTTGCATAACGCCCCTTTTTGCACAATTTCTACGTCAGGCTCAAATTTTAATCCTCGAAATACCCATGTATTCATCCGGTTATAATTTTCGCCTTCCTTGAACTTAAACAAAATTGAACGTTTTGCAAAGGTCTCTATAAGGGCTCTATCCCAAAATATTGTGATTGAAGATCGAGAAAATATGCCCTGAAGATCAGATACATAATGGGGTATTTTTTTCTTATACACGATAATTTTGATGAACTCGTAAAAACTTTAATCGATGGCTAAGTAAAAATTTTCATATACAAGGCTTAGTGTTTGGCCAGGTGTGAAGGCATACATGTAGTATGTCGAACGTCTGGCCAAACACTATAACGCAGTAGATGGAGACTTTTTACGACGCCATTATTTTTTTTTTGTTTCAGAATTGTCTATTTGGGCAGGGTCTAATTCTTTTTTAGCATAGTCATCATGGAGATGACTCCCAATAAAGAGATCGTATATATCAGGATCAATATGTTTTTCAGCTTTCATGGAATTTAGAATATTTACAGCAGTCGAAAGTTTCATCGGGTCTTTGTATGGTCGATCTTTAGCTGTAAGAGCTTCAAATATATCGGCGACTGCTAGAATCCTTGCTTGAAGAGGGATTTGATCACCTGAAAGTTTCTGAGGATACCCTGAACCGTTGATCTTTTCATGGTGAGCACTGGCTATCAATGGGACATTAGAGAGATTCTTAGGGAAGGGGAGCTGCTCAGTGATTTTTAACGTCATTTTCGCATGATTCTCTATAATTTCCCGTTCAGCCGATATTAGTGTGCCTTTTCTTATACATAGATTATTAAGTTCATTAATATCAAGGTACGGGAATTCTTTATCCTCATAAATAAAAGTCTTTGCTGCAATTTTCTTTAAGCGTTCTACGATTTCATCAGCAATGAATTCACCTGTTTTGTTACAGCTTGTTATAAACTCAATTTCTTCGTGCACCTTGGCAATCTCTTCATTCCGCATTTTATCAAGGTTTTTTGTCTCAGTTTTGTGATCCCCCTTTTTTTGTAGAAGCTTAATCTTTTTTTGGAGATATTTATTTTCTATAGATTTTTCAATAAGTTTAAATCTCGTTTTCACTAGCTCAATTCGATCGAAAATAGCCTCAAGCTTTGTTGATTTGTCTACTACCGACTCAGGTGTTGTTATCTTGCCAACATCGTGCATCCATGCTGCGATACGAAGTTCTTCAAGTTCATCATTGTTAAAATGAACGTCTTGAAAAGGCCCTTCATCGGTCTCATTAATTTTGTCGGCTATGTTCATGGTGAGTTCTGTGACACGTCTGATATGTCCTCCGGTATAGGGGGACTTTTCGTCAATAGCTGTGGCTATACTTTTAATAAAGGCGTAGAATAAATTCTTCAGTTCAGCAATGAGCTGGACATTTGTCACCGCAACCGCTGCCTGTGAAGCAAGTGAGTTGATCATGTCTACAAACTCATCCTGGAAGGGTATAATTTCTTTTGTATTTAAATCCTGGGCATTTAAAAGCTGAAGCACACCGATAATATTATTCTCATGGTTTTTCATGGGAAGAACAAGCATTGATTTAGAACGATAACCTGTAGCTGCATCATAGTTTCTTGGACCTGTAAAATCGAATTTTTTGGTTTCATATACATCCGGAACGTTAACTATTTCACCCGTAAGAGCAACATACGAAGATACGTTGGAATGATTCGGCTTGTCGTTTTTATACATGGATACATTGGGAAGGCTTATCTTTTTTTTGCTTGTCCCTCCCATCCTGTCTTTCATGGTGTCATTTTGTAATATCTCAAAACGCAGACTTCTTGTATCTTCATCTACAATGTATAGTGTGCCGGCATCAGCATTAGAAAAAGACCTTGCTTCATCAACAATCATTTCCAGAAGCTTATTAATATCCTTCTCAATAGAAAGAGCGATCCCGATTTTAATAAGCTGTTTGATATGTTGATATATATTTTGCATTGAATTAATTGCCTGTATATGCTGCTTATAAATTGACGCTTTTACTCACAACTTTTGGTGGCTTTTTATGGTGTATGAATATAGGTTTCTGTTTTTTTCCAAATATTAATTGAACCTATACTTAACGTCTTCGCGCAATGGATTTGAAATTAATTGGTGTCAAAAAAATAAAAAACAGTTTCAACAAGTGAGCCCATTTTATAAAACAGTCAAATTCTAAAATAGCATGAAATCTGTTTCTGAACAATGTTATTCTGCTGACTATACTTCATTAATTAAAAGTGATAAAATAGCACCCTGCCCGAAAAATGGCAGCAGGATTATCATAAATTAAACATATGAAAAATCAGGGATCATAGAAAGGCTAATTTACAAGCCTGTTAGAGAAGGATAGCGTACTAATGCTGTAAGTTTTTTTTTACCTGGTTATTTATACAAAGATATATTTCTTCATCTGAACCGAAAATATCAACAACATCTTTGTGGTTGATTATCGTTTCAATTACATATGCAGTAACATAAAGGCTTACAATATTGGGTTGAGTGGTTATATTTCTAAATGGAGCAATTTTATAGTCTACGTCAAAATCATCTGCATAACAAAGATCTTCAAGACATTTCAGTATTTGTTCTTCAAGAGCATTTTTATTTGTAGTTTCTACGAGTTTGTCTTCAACAAGCTTCATAGCTATATTATTACTGAGAGATTCCTTGGAGTCTTTAACGTTGTTTATTGCCTGACGACGAGCACGTTCAATTGAAGATTCAATTTGCGACAAAATTTTTGATTCTCTATTACTTGGCCTGAATATTTTTGCCATTTTATTCCCTTTTTATATTTAAACTATGAACATAAATCATAGTCTGTTTTATTTATACCCTTTTTAAGTTAACAGTTATGAGATGTTTATCATAAACAGTTTTTTATAATAGTGACAACGATTCGGGATTGCAAGGAAAAATTATAAGCTTTTATAAAACGTTATTATATGGCAGGCTTTCTTTTTTGTTGAAGCCCAGATTATATAATGGTATCTTTCTAACTAACGAATTTGAATATGTTCTTTCTGAGAAGCATTAATATTTACTTAAAAATGAGTGCTTTATGAAATAAAGGCTTTGTAAGATACCTTTTAAGCTGGACTAATGTGTTGTTGGTCAGAGTTTTTTATTCTTAATTTATTCTTACACCTGATAGCAATTTAACCTAAATATGATCCTGACGAGAAGGGATTACTTAAATTTCGGTAATACTTTTTTACGATTCAAACTATAATGAAAATGGAAACAATAAGAAAATATTATCGAGTTGACAGGAAGAATATTAGTTTTCTTAAATTTATATTTGAAGGGCATGAGGGGATAGCCGTTTTATCAACGGTTGACTCTGCTAAAGGAATTATTGTATTTCACATTGCTCCAGGATGTGAAGAAGACGTGGAGTTGATTTTACTCGATCTCAAAAAGGATATAATGGTAAAAAATATTGTTCCTGCTGAATAATCGGGGATAAGATGAAAAGAACTTTATATCTTTCGTTACCAGGGCTTATACTGCTTTTTTATCGGCATGGGAAAATATTGAAACAGTTGTTGAAGGTTCGGTAGGATGTCAGTATTACAACCGTTGACATTAAAAGAATAACAATTTTAACGAAAATAAAAAAATGAAAAAGAAGCTGCTTTATATAAATACCATAGGGTGTCAGATGAATGTTTATGATACCAGTTTTATGATTCGGGAATTGTCCAGATTAAACTATGAAGAAACCACAATACTTGAAAACTCAGATCTTGTTATCGTTAATACCTGTACAATAAGGGACAAGGCAGAGCAAAAGGCTTTCAGCTTTTTAGGCCGTCTATCCCGAATGAAAAAGAAAAAGCCTGAACTTATTATTGGTGTTGGCGGTTGTGTGGCTCAACAGGAAGGAAAAAAGGTTTTAAAGCGGGCGCCATTAGTTGATATAGTATTTGGTACCCATGCTGTTGGGCGTTTGTCAAAGCTTGTTCAGCAGTTTGAATTCACAAGAAGGCCAATTGTCGATGTTAAAATGGCTACGGAAATAATTGAGAACCAATTTGAAGAAGAAAACATACCTATAGAAGGTTTTACAGAAGAAGCTGTTACAGGCTTTGTTACAATAATGAGGGGTTGTGATAATTATTGCACATATTGTGTAGTGCCATATGTTCGAGGCAGGGAAACAAGCAGGAGACCCGAAAATATTGTCAGTGAAATTAAATCATTAGTAAAAAAAGGATTGCGTGAAGTAACCCTTCTTGGGCAGAACGTCAACAGTTATGGTTTAAAAGGTGGTAAGTGCTCATTCCCTGAACTACTTCAAAAAATAAACAATATTGATGGTCTTCAAAGGATACGGTTTGCAACTTCTCACCCAAAAGATCTTTCAGATGAGCTTATCTTTGCATTAAGAGATCTTGAAAAATTGTGTAATCATATGCATTTACCGGTCCAGTCCGGATCAAATAATATTCTTGAAAAGATGAACAGAAAATATTCAAGAGAGTTATATTTAAAGAAAGTTGATAAATTGAGAACAGCCTGTCCTGATATTGCGATAACAACCGATATTATAACAGGTTTCCCAGGTGAAACAGAATCTGACTTTCAGCAGACTCTTGATTTAATTAAAACAGTTGAGTTTGATAGTTTGTTTGGTTTTATATATTCTGATAGACCTAATGCTATTGCAACCGACTTTTCTGATAAAATTTCCGAAAAGGAAAAGAAAAATCGTTTGAATCAGATTCTCGATTTACAGAAAAAATATTCAAAGAAAAAAAATATGGCGATGATCGGGAAAACTGAATTGATTCTTGTGGAAGGCTTGAGTAAGATGCAGAAAAAAGGCGATATGCGGAATGGTTCCAAGGATTTTCAATGGAGCGGACGGACGTCAACAAACAAAATAGTTAATTTCGTTATGGAAGAATGCTCATCATGTAATAATAATATTAAAGGGAAAATGGTTGAAGTAATAATAGAAAAAGCGTTTTCTCATTCCTTGTGGGGTAAAACTAAAGAAAATGAAAATTTATATCATTGTGTGAAAGGAGAAAAAGATAATGCTGCGTGAAGTAAGTATAGCTGGCTTAACACTTGATCAAGATTCAAATACCCCTATTCTTATATTAAAATCGGTTGATAGTGACCAGGCAATACCTATATGGATAGGATTACTTGAAGCAACTTCTATAGCGTCTGCTCTCCAGAAAATTGATTTTGACCGTCCAATGACCCACGACCTTTTTAAAAATTTTATTGGAATGATGAATTGCACAGTACCAAAGGTTGAAGTAACTGATATATTGAACAACACTTTTTATGCAAAGATATATTTTAAATCTGGGGATAGGGAGTTTGACATTGATTCACGTCCAAGCGATGCAATTGCCATAGCTATAAGGTTTGATGCTCAAATATATGTTGATGATAAAGTTATTGAAAAACTAACTTTTGATAAGAAGAATTATGAAGTGCTTGACAAAAGCGATGAAGGAAAGAAATGGGCTGAATACCTTAATAAACTTTCCCCTGATGATTTTGGAAAATATAAAGTTTAATATTAATTTTTTAAAACATAAGTATAATTTATTTTGTTAGATCCTCGAAGCAGAAAGTATAAAATAAGAATCAATATGTTTTTTCAGGATCCACTGGGCAACCGATATAAAAGTGAGGTCGTTAAGGGACCTTATTCAATTTTTAGTTAAGGTTTCACAAATCACTTTAGCAGAACAAAAAAATTAGTTTGGCAAAGGTTATTATTTTATTTAAACCCTAAATTGGAAAGATAGCTATTATGATAGATCTGCATACACATTCCATATTCAGTGACGGAGTGTTAATCCCATCTGAACTTGCAAGAAGAGCTGAATATAAAGGGCTTACCGGTTTAGCTATAACCGATCATGGGGATTCATCAAATATTGATTTTATTATTCCAAGAATAATATCCGTAACTGAAGAGCTTAATCGTGTTTTAAAGATTAAAGTTATACCAGGTATTGAAATAACTCATGTCCCCCCCTCACTTATTTCAGATACTGTAAAAAAAGCCCGTTCTCTTGGCGCAAAGATAGTTGTCTTACATGGTGAGACTATCGTTGAGCCTGTTGCAAAAGGTACCAACTATGCCGCCCTTGAAGCTGATATTGATATTCTTGCACATCCAGGCATGATAACTGAAGAAGAGGCAAAGATAGCAAAGAAAAATGATGTTATGCTTGAAATAACAGCCCGTAAGGGTCATTCTTTGACAAATGGTCATGTTGCTGCTATTGCGAAAAAAACCGGTGCTAAGCTTGTAATAAACACTGATTCACATGAACCCGCTGATCTAATTGATGTTCACATGGCGAGACAAATTGTTTGTGGTGCAGGTTTGACTCATAACGACTTTGAAATAATGCAGGAGAATGCAGCCTCTTTTTTTAAATAGTGTCCATACGTAAATGAGGATTTTTGTTCAAGGTCAAGGCATGCGAAAAAAGTAACCACAGGCATATGTTTGATATTCCGAGGATTAT
>JABHLN010000089.1 GCA_018693105.1 Desulfobacterales bacterium
CTTCGCCAGATTGCAATCAAAACAAACGCACTATACAAAATGATTAACCAGTAGATAGCTTGTATAAGAAGCATACCGTTCTCTTTCATTGCTAAACTGTAATAATTTGCCTCCAATATGGATAATGCGCCATTAATTACCAATCCAATAAGTACACCGAAAACCCAATATGTAATAATTAGGGGAACATCCCCTTTAAAGAGGCGAACTAAATAATTGGCTTTTTTTGTTTCTTCTAATTCCTTCATTATTTCTCCTTAATGGCATAACGAGTAAGTATAAAAATCAGCATATCTTCACACATGTAATGTTATCCAGATGAAAACTGATCGTGTCGTACTACAGATATCACCTTTTACAGCCTTCAGGTCAAGTAAATCTTACAAAGGCAACCCTCATCTCAGGTCACCCAGAGTCTCAAGGTGAAAGGTGTCTTCAGATAAAATGAAATATATAACACCTTGAAATCGTTAGCGTAATTGTTACTGATGAGGTTTGATTACTGCTAAAAGCCTATCACCAAAGGCGATGTCGGTAACGATAATAATGTGGATGTAGTAGATGCAATTTTAGCATTACAGGTGCATGATATCTTTTATTAATGAGTATTTTACTTCCTTGTTGATATATGCAAGACATCACTGTCTCAGTCAAAATTTTTCACATAAAAAGTTGTGTCGAATGTCAGACCTTTATGGGGCATTTGTTTTTAATTTTATAAATTTGGGTTTATAAACTTTTAATATTGCAGGAATAAATATAAGACTTCCAAGCGCTGAAGTTACCATTGTCAAAGCTACAAGAAAGCCAAGTGTTGTAAAGGGTATAAAATTTGAAAAAAGCAATACAAGAAACCCTGCTGTGACAGCAAGTGCATTAAAAAAAATCGACGTTCCGGAAGTAGTTGACGTATGGAGATATAATTCATCTATTGTGTAATAGTTCCCGGCGTTCAGACGAGCATTATTGATATAGTGAATTGCGTAATCGATACCTACTCCTACGGCAACACTTCCAACAATTGATGTTGGTATGTTCAGTGGAATGCCAAAGATCGGCATAATTGCAAAGTTAATCAGGATCGCAAGGCTCAGTGGAAGGACTGACAGTATCCCCCCGAATATTGAACGGTAAATGAAAGTCATTAAAAGGAAAACAACTATCATTGAAGCGATAATGCTAGTTAATAGTCCTTTCATAATTAGCTTTGACAAAGTGTTTGTGATTGCTGCATTCCCGGATATTTGTACTTTTAAATCAGGACCGATATGTTTATCGGTATATTCTTTTATCCCATTTAGAACCTCAAGATTTTCTGTTGATCTTGATCTTGTTGACATAAAAAGAATTCTGGCCTCTTTGTAGTCGTAATCTACATATGGGTCAAAATCATCAGGATCGCCGGATGTGCTGTAAAGGAGCAGATACTGGGCTATTAGTTCTTTTGAGGAGGGTATTTTGTCAAATTCGGGGTTGTTTGCATTCATTGCAACATTCATTCGTTTTATGAAATCTGCAATTGAAACCGATTTTGTCACAAAAGGATATTTTTCTTCAACAAAATTCTGGAGGTTTTCAATCTGCCTGAGAACTTCGGGTTCTTTTATAGAGTCATTCTTTCCGGTTAGAAGAATTGAGATATCGGTGGTGCCTGTAAAATTATTGTTAATCCAGTTATTGGCAATTCTTATTTTTGAATCTTTAGGAAAGTCTTCAATCATGTTATTGTAGGAAACAAGCCTTGTACTTGAAATGATTGAAAGAATAACAAGGATAACTCCAAAGACAATAACCGCCCGGTAGTTTCTCATTACTATGCGGGTTGTTTGGTATATAAGTCTTTCTATGAATGAAAGCCTGTCTTTTACTTTATCCGGATTAATCTTTTCCGGCCGGCCTGATTTCACAAAAAAAAGAATAAGCGGAGGGATAAATGTCAATGATACTAGTAGTGCAACACCGGTGCCGACCGCGACAAAAATCCCGAACTCTTTTATTGGAGTTACTGATGATGTTGAAAGTGATCCGAATCCACACATTGTGGTAACACCTGCAAGAATTACAGACAGACCGACATTTTTAAATGTTTCTTCTACAGCTTCTTTTTTGCTTATACCTGTTTTTATTGCAATGAAATAATAACGCACCACATGTATTGAATAAGCACTTCCCACCGCTGTTAATGTTACCGGGATGATAGTTCCCATCAGTGATATTTCAATCCCGAGATATCCCATGAGCCCCATAGAATTAACCGTTGCGATTATAACGCAGAGCATCGGAAAGAATACTCCTGAAAACGAACGGAAAGAAAGAAAAAGAACAATAATCAAAACGATGATAACAAACGGGATAGTAGCTTTAAGATCTTCGTACATGTAATTGCCCATTTCAACTTCAAGGGACGGCCTTCCGGCAAGATAAAGGTTCGCTTCAGGGAAATGAGATCGGTTCATAAGTTTTGTTATATCAGTATGAAGGACTGCCTTTGTCTCTATATCGGCGAGTTTAGGGAATTCAATAATAATTGCTGTTGCATTCGCTTTTTTGTTTATAATATTTCCCTTGTAAAAATCCCATGAATCAAGTGCTTTTTTAACATTTGACAGCACATCTTCATCAATATCTTCATAAGGGTCAAAAATCGGGTCAACCTCCATTCCATCTTCCACACCGACAATATTGTCAACATTGGAAAGGCTTGTTACCTCTTCTACATTATCAAGCATTTCGAGATCTTCAGTCAGCTGTGCAATTTTCTTTAAAATAGATTTTTTATAGATTGTCCCTTCCCTGGCTTCGATAGCAAGGAACATTGCGTTACCTGACCCGTAATTTTCTTTAAGATAATCATTGATAATTATCATCTGATTGTTTTCAGGGAGGAACTTGTCAAGTTCATTGTTTGTCTTTACTTTTGGAAGTTGATAAGCGAAAAAGCAGGTAATTACAATATTCAGAATAATAAAAAGAGGTGCAAATTTAATAATGATCTTCGAAAGAGTCTTCATAGTAATTTTTATTTCTCCCTTAGGGTACAGAACAACTGGATTTCAAAAGATCCTATGAACTATTTGTAAATTCAGAACTACAATTATGAAAACAAAATGTATAGCTAAAAAGTTAACAGGTGACTGTTTAATTATATCAGTACTCATGGAATAATTTTATGTCAATACTTAAAATAATTGTGATTCGCCAGATTATATTATGTGTCATTAATTTTAAAGTATAGCTTTGATCTGCTCTAAAAAGAACTTTTTGAAATATAAAAATTTGCGATATCTGCGTGTTATTTGTAATTCATGAGTTTTTTACTGCATCGTTGATAGATGCAAGATATCTTTAATTCAGAAAGGCATGGTTTATAAAAAAATTGTGCGCGATGAGGCTTTTGTAAATACACTATAATACTGGTATCTCAGATGGTGGTATGTAAGTGATGGTTCATATACATATCCCTACCGGGAAACAAATCGTCAGATGTATATACTAAGAAAGGGAGCAGAATCCTGGGAAGTTTTTGAAAATTTAAGACCAGCTCCATGATCTTCGCAACCACATCTGTGGGAAAGACCCTAATTGGGTTGTCTCCCAAACCTTTAAAATAGTCCAAGATAGTCAATACAAATGCTTAATTGAAGAACATCCCAGAATATGTTTTATATGAACTTTATTTAACATTACAAAAGGAGATTCATTATGGGAGAAGTCAGACTTGACGGAAAAGTGGCTATTGTTACCGGTGCAGGTGGTGGTCTCGGTCGATCATATGCCTTATCTTTGGCCTCAATGGGAGCCAAAGTTGTTGTCAATGATTTGGGAGGAGCAATGGATGGTTCAGGCTCCGGTAGTGACATGGCTGATAAGGTTGTTGATGTAATCAAGGCCTCCGGCGGTGAAGCTGTTGCTAACTATGATGGTGTTGAAACTGTTGAAGGCGGGAAAAACATTGTTAAAACCGCAATAGACGCATTCGGTAAGGTAGACATCCTGATTAACAATGCCGGAATATTAAGAGACAAAACATTTGTGAATATGGATGAGCAAAACTGGGACATGGTTGTAGCCGTACATATGAAAGGTGCTTATTGCGTAACTTATGCCGCATGGCCTTATATGCGGGAAAATTCTTACGGTCGTATTGTTTTGACAGCTTCAGCAGCAGGTTTGTTCGGTAACTTTGGTCATGCCAATTACGGTGCGGCAAAGGCTTCTATGGTGGGCTTCATGAACGTTCTCAAACTGGAAGGGGCAAAATACAACATTAAAACAAATACTATTGCTCCCATGGCCACTTCACGTATGACTGAATCGTATATGCCGCCTGAGATTCACGATAAACTCAAACCGGAATTCGTTACTCCTTTAGTAGCTTACTTGTGCTCCGAAGACTGCGAGGAAACCGGAGGGATTTATTCAGTAGGCGGGGGACATTTTGCTCGCATTGCTCTGATGGAATGCCCCGGGTATACTCAGGCTGTGGATAAAGATATCACTGTTGAAGATATAAAAAATAATTTTGAGGAAATCAACAGTCTGGAAAACATGAAATATTACGCAAGCTTGAGTGAAGAAAATGTTGATATCATGACAAAAATCATGGAGTAAATATTAAAGAATTATTTATGCAGCCCTTTTTTCTTGCACTGAGTTTTATGCAGAAGATATGTGCTTTAGAATGAATTGGTATGTTTGTTCTGCTACCTTTTCCCACTCGCTATCCAGCGTCAAAACATGCCCAGAATTGTGAAGAGTGACGATCTCTTTCTCTGTTGAGCCAACTTGATCATGAACAAACTGGGCACCATCCGGATGTATGATATCATCAGCCGTGCTGTGGATAATAAGAATCGGACAGGCTACCTGGGGCAGGCACCGTATGACATGCTTGATAAATTTCATAACTTCGTTTGCGGCTGCAACAGGATAGGCATCATATGACCAGAGTCGTGCCCCGGCCTTCGGGTCTGTAAACTTATCTTCCGGTTTAGGCAACTGCCTCACCAGGTATTTTATAATTGGCAATAAGTGACGCCGTATATCTGGTTTCATTATCGCAGGTGAATATATGATGGCACCCGCTAAATTAGAAACATTCGCTGCCAAATAAAGACTGAGTAATGATCCTAAGGACAATCCACATACAAAAACAGTCTCGCAACGACTTTGTAGATTAGCTGCCTCTTCTGCTATATGGCTGGACCAATCGCTCCACTGGCGTTGGTTTAAATCTTCAATGGTTGTGCCGTGGCCAGGCAGACAAGGCGCTGATACTGTTATATCGTGTTGGTTAAGGTACTCACCCACCAGGCGCATCTCTGTGGTAGAACCTGTGAAACCGTGGATTAGCAAAACCCCAACCGAACCACCTTCCAAAATAAATGCAGATGGGTCTAAAGATAGTGTCATTCTTTTCCCTAAAATCTCCTAAGCATTTCTAATCGGTGAATATATGCCGTATAGTTTTTCTGCTCACTTGATGCAGGCGGATAATCAACATACATAGATATTTTTGTCATTTTTATCTCAGCAAACAGGTGATGATTTATTTGAATAATTTTACTTATATAATATTTTCAAAAAACTTGATTATGATATGGATCACATTTTAGTTATTTATTCAAAATAAAGCAAATGCATTATGATACATCCTCCTCGTTTTTACAGATATCTGCATGCTATCTTTAAATCATGAATGATTACTTAATCGTTGATATATGCAAGATATCTCAAGTTTTAAGGTGAATTCCCCAATAGCGTTAACTCAATTGATGGTGTATACATTTCAACTAACAATAGAATATCAATTAGTTTCTCTTAATGTGTATAAGACACTGTAAATAAAGATTATTAAAAATATTAATTTTTTCTTGACATCTTTATCAACAAGATTTAGTATACCAACCAGTCGGTCAGTATGCTGTTCGGTCAGAAGATTCTAAAAAACTCATTGTTTTTTTCTTCCAAGCTTCAGAAGATATAACCGGACAGGTACTTTCTGTTGATGGTGGAGTATTACTATCTTAAAAAAGATAAAGGTATTATTTAAAATACTCATTTAATGGTGAAAGGATAAAAAAATGTACACAGTAGAAAAATATTTTTGGTGGAATGAAGCTCAAAAAAAACTGGCCGATGATGTAGCCGAATTTTCGGATACCTTTATTGCGTCCACAATAGAAGACATCGAAAAAACAAAAAGATTTCCCTGGGAATATATGGATGAGATGGGTAAAAGAGGATGGTTCGGTGTATTAATTCCTAAGGAATATGGAGGCATGGGAAATGAATACGGTATAACAGGTATGTGTATTGTTCTTGAGGAAATTGCAAGAGGAGCTGCAATTGCAGTAGATTTTTATGAAACAACGGTCTACGGATATTCTCCTATTATAAGGTTCGGCACTGAAGAGCAGAAAAAGAAATGGCTTCCCGGTCTTGCTACAGGTGAACATTTTGCATGCATAGCCATCACGGAACCATTTATGGGATCAGATGCAGCAAATATACAAACAACTGCTGAACTCGATGGTGATGAATATGTCATCAACGGAAAAAAGCGATTTATAACAGTTGGCGGTGTGGGAGATTTGTATTGTGTATACTGCCAGACAAGTAATACTCCTGAAGATCGGAAAAGTCACAGGCATTTGAGTGCAATACTTGTGGAAAAGGGAACACCAGGGTTTTCAGTTGAAGTTATTCACGACCCCATGGGGCGTTTCGGTTCCCGTCATGCAGCATTGAATTTTGAAAATGTTCGTGTACCAAAAGAAAATATCATTCTTTCAGAAGGCGACGGCTGGAATATCTTAACTGATGCTTTAAACATTGAAAGGCTTGGCGTCGCAGCAGGTGCTATAGGAGTTGCAAGGTCTTCTCTTGATGCAACGGCTGAATATGTGACAAGACGAGTAGCGTTCAGGCAAACCCTGGCTGAAATTCCCGGGGTACAGAACATGGGAAGTGACATGGTAACAGGTTCCAGCCTTATGAGCCTGATGACATATTATGCGGCTCATCAACTGGATCAGGAAGAAGATGTTTCTATAGAAGCAAATGTTGCAAAAATTTATGCAACCGATAATCTTACAAAAATAACCCTTGATGCTATACAGTGCCATGGGGGAGACGGTTATATGAGAGATTATCCTGTTGAAAGACATTTCCGTGATTCAAAGCTTATAGAGATAGGTGCCGGAGCGAATGAAATCCTTAAACATCTCGTATGGAAGCAATGGTTGAAAAAATACCAGACATTAAGAAAATCCCTGAGAAAAGAAACTGTCAAGAAGAGTACTATCAGCGGTTCTGAAGCAAAAAAAGCGGTTCTTGAAACCCTTGCGGAGTTCTATAAAGTACATCCGGGTTTATATACGGAATGTGACGAAATCCTTGAAAAACTTGAAATAAACTTGGAAGATCTGAATGAATGTTTACTTGCCCTTGAAGAGGATAAACATGTCGCCCTTTACCGTAAAAGGGGGAAAATCACCCTTGCTAAAGCAACATACGACGGTCTGAGACTGGCTAAACCCCAGGAATATTATTTGAAATTTCCTGATTTTGTAGTCAAGGAAAAGGAAATTTTTTAAGTGGCTGAATATGGAATATTTTAATGAATTTCAATTTCACAATCGAAGAAAAATTCCGAAAAGAGGTGCGTGAATATCTTGCAAAAGAACTACCTCCTGAATGGAAAGAACTTAATTATACATAATGGGAAGAATATGACGATTCATGGGCCATTACTGAAGCATGGAACAAAAAACTTGGTGCAAGGTACTGGCTGGGTATAACACTTCCAGAAGAAATCGGAGGACTTGGCAAATCACATTTTGACCAAGTTGTTTTTGAAGAAGAGTTTCATGCCAATGGACATGCTCCGACATGGATAGAAAAAAGTATCATGGTGGACTGGGTTACACCTACAATATTTCATTTTGGCACGAAAGAACAAAAGAAAAATACCCCCTTCTTGCCGCTAAAGTTGAAATAAGATTAAAAAAATGTGGCGCAGTGTTTCATCGTAAGGCTGTTACACGAGAAATGTACTTATAGCACAGGAGATCAATTATGAAGGAAGATAAATATATCACATGGGAAAACCAGGACGGAATCGGACTACTGACACTAAATAGGCCTAAAAAGCACAATGCCTTGAACTCCAAGATGATAACTGAAATTGCAACCAAGCTTGAGAAATGCTACGTAGATGAAGATGTCAAGGTCATTGTTTTACAGGGTATTGGCGAAAGCTTTTGCTCCGGCGGCGACCTGACCGAACATCCATTTCTTACAACTGAGAACGACAGGCTGAAGGAACAGTATATTCGTGATAATCATAGAATTATACGATGTGTTCGGCGACTTCCACAACCGGTAATCTGCGCATTACACGGAATGGTCAGTGGCGCCGGGCTTGACCTATCAATGGCCTGTGACATACGTATCGCTGCAGAAAATTCACGGTTGGGTGTTTTGTTCACCCATTTAGGCCTGATTCCAGACATGGGCGGAACCGATGCACTCCCGCGCTTGGTTGGTTTAAACAAAGCGTTGGAAATGCTTTTTACCGGAGATCTGATCGACGCAATAGAAGCCCAAAGAATCGGACTGGTGAATCGGGTTGTTAACAAAAAAGAATTGGAATATGAGGTAATGGCTTTTGCATTACGTTTGGCAAGGGGACCACTTCAATCATACCGAATGAACAAACGAGCTGTCTACAGAAGCATCGAATCTCAGCTTGAAATTGCTCTGGAAAATGAAATTTCAGGGCAGTGCGAGTTGTCCCATACCGAGGACGTGAGGGAAGCGATCAATGCCTTTAAGAACAAGCGAAAACCAGCATTTAGGGGTTGTTAATAAAGACTTAACTTTAATGAAGGAAATATATTATTGGCTTCAGAAAAAGGTACTAGATTAGCTTTTGCATAAATGTTTTTAGCTTACAGATATCTGCATGATATATTTAATTCAGGAATTTTTGAAGTACTTTCGATATATGCAAGATATCTTTAACGTTTGAATTGTAGGACCGCGCTTTTTGCTGTTCCACACAAATGAACGGTTGGGCTATATTAGGTTATTGATAAAACTGCCAGGGATGACCGTTGTTTACCTTGGGGTTATTTCCGTTCGTATGCACAAAAACCAGGCCGTGAACCTATACGGGGATGGTCTCTGCAAGTATCAGGACGGTTCTTATAAATCTTACATTTCCGACTCGTTGGGTCTAAATAGAGGCAATCCTTATTGGCAAATCGAACGAGCATAAAGATCTGTTCTTTAAAGTATAAATGTTCAATCACCCCGTCTTTTTTTAATTTTTTTGCAAGCTTCTTGATCGGTTCCTTCTCTTCAAATTCTGTGATGACACCCATTCGGACCAGGTCTGGTATTTTCACTTCAACCGGCATGGTACAACAATTTGCTCTGCAATTTGAGCAGAGCCGCTGGTTATGTTTTGTCCAGGTTGAAATCTCATCTACATCAACCCGCCTATTATTATTTCCCATTTAATTAACCGCACCATGGTATTTCATCATGCCTAACAAATATTATTATCGACACGGCTCGATTGCACACCGTTTTGATAGTTTACGATGTTATATAGAACAATCAATGTTTTCTAACAAGCTTTAATTCGTTATATTTTCTTGATGTTATGAATTTTCAAATGTCATATTACGTGCCAATTATCATGCTTTAGAGCATAGCTTGATAATTTTGGAATTGTGTTTTCAGGTAACAGGAAAAATCTTGTATAAATTGACCTGGTTTAGTAAATTAAGAACTAAGCAACACCCCCTCTGGCAATATTACTTTAAATGAGTGACCACCTGCCGTCAAACACGGAATATGAGAATTCTTTTCCGGAAAAACGGTATCACAGGCGGTATATAACAGCTTTTAAATTAGACCAATTCAGATGGAGGTCACATGCACCACGGACCGGTTTTTACAATAGTCTTGGCAATCATGATGATCCTTGTGTCAGGAGCAATACTTAAAAAGGTATCAACCCGTTTAAAATTTCCCTATACCATTTCACTTCTTCTGTTAGGTCTTGGTACAGGCCTTGCCATAAAATGGTTTGGAGGAGATCACGGGCTTTTTGGCCTTTTCCGCATGCCGCATGATGCCCACGTTGTATCACCTGAAACCATCATCTTTATATTCCTGCCTGCCCTCATCTTTGAATCCGCCTTTTCCCTTGATGCCCATGTGTTTAAAAAAAATCTGGGCGCCACTGTAACGTTTGCCGGTCCTGCCCTCCTTGTCACCACTTTTCTTACAGCAGGGTTCATGGTAATCCTTACCGCATCCTCATGGCAGTGGGGATGGGCAACAGCCCTTGTTTTCGGTTCCCTGATAAGCGCGACCGATCCGGTTGCCGTGGTAGCAATTTTAAAAGAGCTGGGAGTCTCAAAACGGCTCGGCACACTAATTGAAGGGGAATCCCTCTTAAATGACGGAACTGCCATTGTGCTTTTTACCGTTCTTTTTTCTGTCATCCAGCACGGCACTGGCGGTCTTGTAGCCTCTGATGTTATATTAAAATTTCTCTGGGTTGTAGCAGGCGGGCTTGCCACAGGGTTTATTCTCTCATGGATATTTTCAAGCTGGATAGGAAGAACCTTCAATGACCCCCTTATTGAAATCTCATTAACTTTGGTACTCGGGTATCTCTGTATGCTTCTTGCAGAGGGCATGCTTCAGGTTTCCGGTGTAATGGCCCTTGTTGTGGCCGGCCTTTACATGGGCAGTGTGGGAAGGACCCGGATAAGTCCTGAAGTTTTCCATTTCCTTCACCACTTCTGGGAGCTTACCGCATATCTTGCAAACACCCTGATATTTTTTCTGGTAGGGCTTGTCATAGCTCAGAGCATTGAAAGCGCCTCCTTAAGGGATCTAATTCTTATCTGCGGAGCATATTCTGGAATAATGGCCATCCGCTTTGCTGTCACATTTTCTTTCAAGCCTGTTATTAATCAAGTTAATGATGAAATTTCCCTGGCAGATACAACACTGATCTCCTGGGGCGGACTCAGAGGCGCTGTTTCCCTTGCGCTTGCACTGATTGTTTCCCAGGAGCCCTCACTGGATGCGGGCATGAGAAATGAAATTCTTCTCGTAACAGTAGGAGTTGTTTTCCTGACTATCATGGTCAACGGCACCACCATGAAAAACCTGCTCAGTTTTTTCGGCTATGACAAAACCCCGCTTCCAAAAAAACTGGCCAATCTCACCGCCCAGACACACACACTTGAAAAATTGAAAGACAAGGTA
>JABHLN010000009.1 GCA_018693105.1 Desulfobacterales bacterium
AATAGTACAATATAAAATTTTAGGAGCAGAGCCATTGATACATCTTATCCCGCTTTGAGAATTATTAACTATATGGCAATGAGTTATCTCAGGCATACCATAGCCTATATCAATAGCAGATTCAGCATATTCGAATTTACAGTATTTAAAGAAACTGCTAATTCCGGTTTGCTTTGAAAACCGAACTGCATTCATATAGTCACCAGGTAAAGGTGTGGAACCGGAAGATGTAAAAATTATCGGTTTACTTTTTAAGCCCCTTGCAACTATTCCACCATCTTTGACAATGATAGAAGTCCGGTTATCAAAAAGAAGCTTAACACCGGGCTGAATAAAAAAAACTGCAGAGTTATCAATCACTATATCCTTTGAAACATTATAAGGACTGTTTGATGTTGTAAGGAGAGATTCAGATTCAATGGCTCCTCCAAGTACCCCGCTTAGAACCGGTACTTTTAGAAGTTTCCCTTTTGAACTCGGGCCGTCAAGTATAGTTTCAAAGCTGACCCGCCCGCTTATAAAAGTAAAAAGTTTATGCCAGTCTGCTTCTCCCCACCAGTTATTGCGGGCATCAACTGCCGCCCCTTCAAAAGAACCCTCAATATTGTACGGAAGGTTATCATAAACATTATTGTATGAAATCTTTGCCTGACTGTTTTTTACAACAATGCCAGATCTCTGGTTGCCTTGAATTGTATTGCTGCTGATCACACATGAACCGGCATTAGTTATCAAAAGACCTGATTTTTTGTTGTTTACTATTCTGTTGTCACTAATTAAAGGTTCAGAGCCGTCGCTTATATTGATTCCGGTACTGATATTATCCATTATCAGGCATTTATCAATTTCCGGTTTTGAAAAACCGCCTGATATATCAATACCTGAATTATTTCCCACGAACGCACTATTTCTTATCTCGGGTGAAGATGAAAGGCATGTGACACCGACTGAAGCCTGGCTGATCCGGCAGAATTCAAGTGTATTTGTCTTACTCTTTGTATTATCAAAAATGATGCCATCCCAAACATTCTTACCGGATATATCTTTTGTAACTGCTTCAAATATGATCGTTTGTTTTTCTTCCCCTTTTGCTATAAGTCCCCCTCTGATTACAAGCCCCTTACCATTTGAAATTATCTGTGTTCCGGATTCAATTAAAAGAGCTGCCTTTTCATTAACCACAACAGTATCATCTATTATGTAAGGGCTTGAACCAAAGAACCATGTGGTATTTTCATCTATAGTACCTGAAACATGAGTCGGCCCTGAAGGTATGCCCATTCCTTTTATATAATCGGATTGACTGCTTTCATTTCCGGCTTTGTCTACAGCTGATATTTTATAGAAATATTCTGTTAAATTCTCAGCATCTTTATCTTTAAAACCTGAAAATTCCGTCCGTCCCAAAGATTTATATCCACTTAAAGGAGTTCTACTTCGGTATATAATATATCCTGAAAGGTCACCCTCTTTATTTTTTTTCCAGTTCAAAGTAACAACATTTGCACCGCCTTTGGCATTCATAAGTGCCGGAGTGTCAGGAGGCCTTGTATCCAGTGTAACAGAACCTAATGCATCTACCCAGCGGCTTACATTTCCAGCTCCGCCAGACAAATAACCGGTAATAACTGCATTTTCAGTGTTATCTCCGGGTATCACTTTGTATATTCCGACATATCCACCAGGCTCCATCTCTTTCATGTCAATGCCTTTTTTAAAAGCCCCAATATCAAACCAGGCTTGCAGTCCGGGATCTCCCTTTAAGACTACCCTGATTTCATCACCCGCTTTTCGGTGTTTACCCTTTGTATCCTGGACCAGCAGGCTTATAACGGGCTGACGAACGGCGTCAGTATACTTCCCAACAGGTATTGTTTTGACCATATCTCTGAACAGGTCATCACATGCTCTAAGAAGCTGAACATCACGCAGATTCATTGATGCAGCAACAATATTCGCAATAATTCCGATCGGCGAGAGTGACACACCCCCCTCAATAATTCTTGCCTTTTGTTTTCCGTCCCACAAAAGGTTGCCGTCCTTACCATACATCTTAACCTCGGCGCCGACTAAAACCTGAGAAACAGCAACTGCAAATAATTTATCAAAATTTGAAATTGAGCCTAATACAACTGCATCAACCTTTAGTATTTCTATAAGCTTTTTCGGGGATGTCTTATTGACAGCAAGTGGATTGTCAAGACCTGCTTTTCTAAGGCGATTATCGACCTGTAACAGTTCCATGTCTTTATATGGTAATGAACTGAAATGGTTATAAAAACCTCTTCTTACTATTTCAGATCCTTTTCTACTGCCTGATCTGTCGACAAAAGGTAGGATTGCCACCGAACGTGGCAGATGCTTTTCAATGCGTGGATCACTTTTATTGTTGTCATTGAAAACTTTTTTTACTGTGGGGACAACAACAGGTTTCTTTTGTGAGGCTACGCATCCGGGAATATATAAAATAATAAATAGAAAGAATACGGCCCATGATATTTTTATTGTCTCTTTCATAATCTCTGGATACCCATTTCGGTCATAATAAAAAGTTTTGGCTACATAATAATAAAGGGAGTAAACACTCACAATGAAATATATCACATTGATTATATGAAATTACACACATCTTAATAATAAATAATTCATTATTTATCTGATAGATACGATTTTAATATTATGGTAATAGTGTTTTAATATATCCTCAAAATTATACCCCTCAAGGGCCATTTTTTGTGCACCCCACTGACTCATCCCGACACCGTGCCCATAACCCTTTCCTCTGAAAAGTATACCTTCGGAACTTTTCTCCAGCTGAAAAAGTGTACTTTTCAACTTTGTTGCATCAGTTTTGATCCTAAAATTATTGCCTGTTAACATTGAGATCCCTTGTTGAGAGACCACATTTATTTTTAATGCCCGCCCTGATTTAGATCTGCCTTTGACCTTAATCCCTTGGACATTATCTAATGAAAGGCCGTATCTGTTAAGCCTGCTCCTAATTTTATCAT
This sequence comes from Desulfobacterales bacterium, assembly GCA_018693105.1. Classification (GTDB taxonomy): domain Bacteria; phylum Desulfobacterota; class Desulfobacteria; order Desulfobacterales; family SURF-7; genus JABHLN01. Next base: position 3,012 of record JABHLN010000009.1, read on the forward strand.
AAGTCAAAAAATATTCCCAGTCTCCCTTTTTATTATCTTTACAGAATTTGTCAGGCACGCCTATAAGATAAGGGACATCCGCACTCCAGACATTGCCCGGGCTTTCAGTATGTCCTCCGCTGTTTGAATGAAAATAAGCTACAATAAGCTTACCTTTATGAGTCATAACCTGCCCTGAGGTTAAATCAACAGCATTATTAGATGCTGCTTTCTCCGCATCATATCCACCATAGACCTGTGAAGACGTTGTTGACTGAACATCATATGGCTTACTATAGCTTTTTCCTTTTATATAGAGCACATAGGTTCTTGCAGCAATCGCCTGTGCCATAAGAGCCTGTTTTGCCCAGCTGTGAGGCATCTCTCTGGGAACAACCCCGTAAAGATATTTATTAATCTGTACATGATTAATTATAGAAAGCCCTTTTTTTCCGGCAAGTAAGGTGAAATGTCCCCTATAATGGCGGTTATCCAGCCGAATAATCCTGGAATCTGCTTCTATTCGAAAACTGCTGGCGACAGATTGTTTCCTGTTAATAGCAATCCCTTTTACATTTTTAGAAAAATTGACAGGGCCATTACCTGAAAAAAGCATTTTATCCGAAAAAGCATCGTAAACTATAATATTACTATCTGCACCCACATCAGCATAATTTTTATCCTTTCCTATTAGTACTCTGATCATAGTATCTTCAACCAGGGCTTCTTTAGATTCCTTAACATCTGCCTTTTTATCACTGATAGAAGATTTTGCAATATCAGCCCAGACTTCGGCTGATTGCCTGCGTATCCCTCCAGGATATTTGCTTATATATTCGGCAAACATCTTATGGGCGCCTTTAAATTCTTCTTTTTCAAATAAAATCGTTCCGGTGCTGAAAAGAGCGTCTGAAGCGGTTAAACTTGCCGGGTAATGCTTTAATATATAGTTGAATTGATCAAGAGCTGCATCATACTGGTCAAGGTAGAGACTATAGGTTCTACCTATATAAAGAAGGGCCCTTGCTTTTACATCCTCATCTGCAGAAGAATCGGCTACCTCACGGTACATGCCCACAGCCTCAAGGTACATGCCCTTATTAAGATAGTCTTTTGCTTTTTCCAGAGCAAACCCTTCATTGTATTTGCATATACCTGCATTCCCAAAAAACAAAATAGAGAAGAAAAATAATATGTAAAAAAAACGGGGGGAAAAACTTGTGATATTATATGTTACATTCATTTTATTTCTTTTAATATTTCCACTCAATTTGCCGGTACTCATCATAAAATTTCGATTTCATTCAAAATTGAATATGATGTATCACCTGGCTGCCGAAACGTAAAAAATATGGGAGTATATATAGACTATTTACAAGTCCATCAATACTATTATTTGGAAATCATTGAATAAGACCCGTTCCAGTCTTCTCCTGGTGGATTTTTTTTATATTCATGACAACGAGCAAGCATTGTTTTGCTGGGACCATCATCAGGTGCAATTTCAATAGCAGATTCAAAAAATGATATTGCTTTATCCCATTCCTGATCCCGGTATGAATAAAGACCTTTAGTATAAACATCTACCGTTTTTATTGTAACATCATCAACGTTTTCATGAAAATCAACAGGTTCATAAATTTTTACCGGTTCTTTCTTTCCTACAACATTGATGGAATCCACCTCCCTTGCAAATACAGTGTCACTTAAATCACCGTAGGTAGATTCACTAATGAGGAGATATATACTATAAACCTTATTTACACCTTCAAGCCTTGCTGCAGTATTAACAGTATCTCCCATCATTGTGTAATCCATTCGACTCTTTGAGCCCATATTACCGACTACTGCCGGACCAGAACAAAGACCTATACGCATTTTGAGTTCAGGTTTATTCTCAGCCTTCCACCTGACCCGCAACTCTTCCATCCGTTTCTGCATGTCAATACATGCCAGGCAGGCAGTATTTGCATGGTTTTCAAGCTCATTCGGTGCACCGAAGAATGCTATGATTGCATCTCCTTCGAACTTGTCCACTGTGCCTTCATATTCTAGAATAATATCAGTCATTTCAGTCAAAAATTCATTTAACAATTCAACAAGCTCCTCGGGTGACAGCTTTTCAGAAATACTTGTAAACCCCTGAAGATCAGAAAAGAAAGCAGTTATCTCCCGTTTCTCACCACCTAGTTCAAGTTTTTCAGGAGTGTCCATCAGCTGTTTGACTACTGTTGGAGCAAGGTAGGTTGAAAAAGCATTTTTGATAAACCTTTTCTGGCCTTCTTCAACAAGATATCTGTATGCCGTAATAGCTATATAAACTATTACTATTACACACAGGGGGGTGACCATATTAAGCACCCAACCCATAGTTGAGAAAAGAAAATGGCATAGTATAATATACCCTGTAAAAGCAGCAATTCCTAAGGTGGCACCTAATATAGGACCGCTTCTCGGAAGAACAATACCAAGAAAAAATCCAACAAAAATGATTGCCATAATATCAAAAATTTTCCCATATTCAGGCTTTAACAGGAAGTCATTAGAAAGAACACTGTCTATGATATTGGCATGAATTTCAACGCCTGGAAAAACCTCAGAAAAAGGGGTGGCCCGTAAATCATAGATACCAACCGCAGTTGCGCCTACAAGAACAATTTTATCCTTAAAAACATTTTTCTCAAAATTACCGTTTATTACATCTGTAGATGAGATATGGGGAAATGTTTTGCTTCCTCCCCGATAATTTACCATTATCTCCCCACGTATGTCAGTCGGTATTTCAATACCCCCTATCTCCAAATGCCGCACCCCGTATTCTTCAATAGTGATGGATAAATTTTCATCTTTAAATGCCTGAATCGCTTTTATTGACAGCGGTGCGTATAGCTCATTCCTGAATTTAAAAACTGCTGGAATCCACCTGACAACACCGTCCTCATCAGGAACCATGTTGAAAAACCCTGACAATTTTGTACTTTTTGAAATTATGGATATATTTGATTCGGGTAATACACCCAGTCTAAAAGGAACATCTCTTGAGGCTTCCGAAGTCTCTCGCTTAATATTGTATCGTGATCCCCTGCTGTTTTCTTCATGGAGATTGATCATATCGGCATTATAATGCTCGGTTCCCGAACGTTCCGTTTGAAAAAAATACCCCAGAACGACCTGGGCCTTAGACTTCTCAATCGCATCAGCTAAAAGCCTGTCATTATCAGACTGTTCGCTTAAATCATTAAGATATTTATCGAAAAGGGGATTTTTGAAACCCAGTTTCTCAGATTCACCCTTAATTTTCCTTATGATATTCAACCCGCTTTCATTATCAGGTTCACTGAAAATAATATCAAATGCAAGAACCTTTGCCCCTGCATTAGACAACACCTTTACAAGGTCTGCTATTTTTGCCCTTGGCCAGGGCCATTTCCCTTCATTTTCAAGACTTTTTTCATCTATAACAACAAGGACAACATTCGAACCCGGCGTTTTTTCTCCCCTGGATACAAACCTTAAATCAATAGTCTTTTTTTCCATAAAATCCAGAAATGTATACTCATTCCAATAAGCAATGACACCGATAAAACTTATGATAATTGAAATAATTAACGGATTGAGGTTAAATTTCATTCCTTTTACTGAAGCCATAATTTTCCCCGGATTATTAATTTTGACAAGAACTCAAAAAAGTCAATATTTGCTGGCAAAGAAAAAAATTAATGCCGCCTTAAAGACCAATTAATGAGGAATGCTTAACGTAAACCACAATAACCTGGAATGGCGGGTAAAAAATAATTTGGACTTTTCACAAAGCTATAAATTTTCGCGATGGTAAATTGGGAATTGCCGTAGAGACTCTTAAAAAACACATGATTTCTTTAAGTTCAAGAAAGACGATCCCATCATGACATCATTACCACTCGAAAAACCCGCCTTAATGGTAAAGAATAAATATAGTTTCTTGAGGATTAAGAACCTGTCTCAGGAATCAAGCGAAAGGGCGGTTTTCTCAAACACCTTATCTTTTTTAAATTAATTCCATTTAAAGCACTTAAATAAGCATTAAAAACATTTTTGAAATTAAGGAAAAGTTGTTTTTAAAATGATAAAATCAAACTTACTCTATATCAATAAAAATTGAAAAAATAATGTTTCCCAATACTAAAAAATCAATTATGATGAACTCGTAAAAAGTACAACCGATGGCTAAGTAAAAATCTTCATATACAAGGCATAGTGTTTGGTCAGGCGTGAAGGCATACATGTAGCATATCGAACGTCTGGCCAAATACTATAACGCAGTAGATGGAGACTTTTTACGACGCCATCAATTATGTTGACCTGAACATTTTTTATATTGTAATATCCCATATAAGTCAACTAAAGCTTGATTGACTATTACACAAATAATGTCCATAAAGCCCTTCTAAAAGGGACTTATTCATGATGAAGGCATGCTAAAAAAGCAATGATGAACCTGTGAAATCCTGAAGATTTATCCTTCTCAGATGGGTTGTTTTTTGGGCATAGCAGGTATATTGTACAAAAACGCCATATATGGATGAGTAATTATTAATCATTATTAACCAGCAGATGCGGAAGTAGATAAGATGGTAGGATACATAGGAAGAAAGTCTTTAGTTTCTATTAATCACATACTTAATCTTTTCGCTTTTACATATAAAATATCGCTTCTTATATTAAAAAAGCCTGTTGTTGGCCGGGCTGTGGTAAGACGAGCTGTTATTGAACAGATTTATTTTACAGGCGTTCAGGCACTTCCTATCGTAATTCCAATTGCCCTGATAATCGGTTCATTGTTTATCATACAATTTTCAAAGGTATCCAGCCAATACGACCTTGGAAAAATCACTATTATTCTTATTGTAAGGGAACTCGGACCCATAGTAACCGCACTGCTTGTAATTCTAAGATCTGCAACAGCTGTCACGATTGAAATAAGTTATATGAATGTTTTAAACGAAACTGAATCAATAGAAATGGCCGGCATTGACCCCATGCGAATAATCTGCCTCCCGCGACTTGTAGGAATAACATCAGCTATGCTATGCCTTTTTATTATTTTTGATCTTGTAGCTATTGTAGGCGGATATTGTCTGATATGGATGATTACCTATGTAAACATGGGGAACCTGTTGGTACAAATAGGAAAGGCAATAACAACTTCAGATATAATCGTAGGTCTTGTTAAAGCTCTTTGTTTCGGTATAACAATAACTGTGGTTTCCCTTTATTATGGTTTTGACATAAAAAAGAACATTACCTATATACCGATGAACACGGCCAAGGCTTCTATTGAATGTTTTCTGTACTGCCTTGTGATAAACATATTCATATCAGCAGTATTTTACTTATAGGGATAAAATTGAATTTAATTGAACTTTCAAATTATAACCTCCAGCCCGCAAATACAGGCAACGGCCTTATAAATATGTATTTCGCTCTCTCACAAGGCGATACCTGCTCAATTGAAGCTGATTCATCTGATGATGCCCAATTATTCCTCAGGGCTGTTGCGACACTTGTCAGACCTGAAACCGGTACGTATCTATATAAGGAAGAAAAACTTGTGCTTTACAACTACAGAAAACTTCTTCCTTTTAAAAAAAAAATAGGTTATATAACACCATCTTCAGCTCTGTTAAGTAATAGAACATTAAGGGAGAATCTCCTTTTGATAGACAACTACTACAACAACTCACTTTCTCGAAAACTTAACGAGACAACAGAAGAACTTTGCGATATGTTCAAAATTACAAACAAGCTTGAAATGCGACCAACTAATTTGAACCAGCTTGAAAAACTTCGAGCCATTACAATCAGAGAGCTAATAAAATCACCCGATTTTCTGATTATTGAACGTCCTGAAGATTATATATGGCATACAAGCTTTGATGAAATTGATGAAAGGCTGAAAAGTCTTTTAGTTGGTGATAAACCTGTTATCTTTTATTCTTACGACAACGATTTTACAAAAAAATTTTCAAATAAGAAAATACTTATTACAGGCGGGCATGTAACAACGGTTAATAATACATAAAAAAAGTAAAAAATTATGGACCTTGACTTTAGAAAAAAAGAAAAACTGGTCGGAACATTTCTGGTAAGTGTTGCTGTTCTTCTCTTATCAACAGTCGTTTTTATAGGACGTGGGCAGGACTGGTTTAAATCCCATATTATTTATTATACTACCTTTGATGAAAGTTATAACCTTCAGGTTAATGCCGCCGTCAAGCTCTTTAAAGCCGATATTGGAAAAATAAAAAAGATCACCCTCGAAGGAGACAAAGTCAAAGTTAAACTTGCAATTGTTGAAGAATTTTCATCTCGTGTGAGGACAGATTCTCTTGCTACCGTTGAAAGCCCCACTCTTATTGGTGATGAATATATATCCATAAAACCGGGCAGTTCAGATGCACCTCTTATATCTGAAGAAGGGCTGATACCTTCAAGTGAGAAAAAGTCAATATCAGACCTGCTTGAAGAATTTAAAATTGAAAAAACGGCTAAAAAGATTATCAATACTATTGATGATCTTTCAGATATTAACGGCCCCCTTTATTCTGCAATCAATAATACAAACAAAATCATTCAAGACATTCAGGAAGGTAAGGGGACTGTAGGAAACCTTCTAAAATCAAAGGATCTGGTAAATAACATAATAGCAAGACTTGATGACGTGGATAAAATAATTAAAGATATTAATAAAGCCACAAAGAAAACCCCCGAGACAATGGATCGTGTCAACAACAATCTCGAAACAATTGGTAAAATCAGTGACGGGGTTCATGAAAGTGTTACAGACATAAACACCATGCTTAAAGATGTTGAAAAAAGCATCACTTCTTTAAAAGCAGCTCTTGCAAATATTGAAAAAAGCAGCAATGATTTTCCCAAAGTAACGCAATCAACTAAACTTGGAATACAGGAAATCAGGAATGGTGTGAAAAATATTGACAAAGTATTCCAGTCCCTTCAGAAAAATATTTTTATCAGGTCTAATATTCCGGTTGAGGCCGAAGGAGAAAATACGGACGCCGGTCTACGTCAATAATATTTCAGAACACCGCCCCTTCATTATATTTTATGGAAAAGATACTTGTAAGCGCATGCCTGATCGAAGAACCTGTTCGATATGATGGACAACTTAAACCCTGCAGCAGTACTATTCTAAAAAAATGGCAACGGGAAGGACTGATTTTAGCATTTTGCCCTGAAGTTGCCGGCGGTTTACCGGTTCCAAGACCACCTTCTGAAATCATTGCCGGTATTGATAAGAAAGACAAAAAAAACACCCGGTTGATTATTAATTCAAATGGGCAGGATGTTACATTGTTTTTTAATGAAGGTGCCAAAAAGTCACTTGAAATAGTTTTAATACACGATATAAAAATAGCCATATTGAAAGATGGCAGCCCTTCCTGCGGCAGTCAGTACATCTATGACGGTACTTTTAATGGTGTACGTATCCCCGGCAGGGGGTTAACTGCTGAATTACTTGAAAATAACGGTATTAATGTTTTCAATGAAAATGAATTGAAAAGTGCTGAAATATTAAAATATTCTTTGGATGCAAAATCAAAATAGTCTTTCCGGAACCGATTATGAAATATAGTAGCAAAAATAATTACTCTTATGTATTTTATATAATTAAACTTCTATATATTACGACTGCCTGCTTTTTGTTAATTAATATTTCTGGGTGTGCTCTGAAAACTGTAACCCGGACTAAACCCCTCGATAGATCGGAAGCACCACCAATGATGTTGATTCCACCAGGCCAATACCCTGTGTTTACAGATGATATTCATTTTGATGGGTTAGAACAAAGCATATACAAAAGTATTTCATATCTAAAACGAGTTCCACCGGATCGTAAATTTATTTTCGGAAAAGATACTTATAATTCAACACATATGATTAAATCACTGGAATTCTTTTCCCGGTTCATACAAAAAAAACCTTCAAAATCAGCACTAAAGAAATTCGTTGAATCCAAATACCTGGTGTACAGATCAACAGGTAAAGATAATAATAGTCAGGTACTTTATACCGGATATTACGAGCCTTTTCTCAAAGGCAGTCTCTATAAAAGTCCTTTATATAAATATCCTGTTTACCCTATCCCCGAAGACAGATTGACTATAGACCTTTCCCTGTTTTCCGACAAATTTAAGGGAGAAAAGAAAATTATCGGCAGATATTCGGGAAATAAAACAATTGTACCCTATTACAACAGAAAAGAAATCGAAAGCGGTAACCTTCTCGAGAACAGTGCAAAACCTATTGCGTGGGTAAAAGATCGTATTGACCTGTTTTTCCTTGAAATTCAGGGGTCCGGGAAAATATATCTAAATAACGGCAAACTGATAAATGTACACTATCACGCATCGAACGGGCATAGGTATCGTGCAATAGGAAAGCTGCTCTTAGATGAGGGGAAAATTTTAAGATCAGAAATGTCAATGCAAAGGATTAAAACTTATTTAAAAAACCATCCTGATGAAGTTCGAAGAATTTTAAACTACAATCCAAGCTATATATTCTTTAAGCTCGAGGAAGACGGCCCTATAGGTTGTCTTAATGTAAAACTGACTCCCGGACGATCAGTAGCAACTGACAGACGAATCTTCCCTGCAGGTGCACTTGCTTTTATTGAAACCAAAAAGCCTATAGTAGATGGTGATGAAAAAATTCATAGTTGGGCTGACTTTGGCAGGTTTGTTCTAAATCAGGATACCGGAGGAGCTATAACCGGTCCTGGCCGTGCGGACATATTTTGGGGGAATGGTGAATATGCTGAAATTGCTGCTGGTTACATGCAACACACAGGTAGACTATACTTTCTTATATTAAAACCGGATACAAAACTCTAAAAAGATTAACCATGACTGAATACATTTCTTCATATAAATACTATATAAAACATTCTAAGAAGACTTTCTACGATGCCATCATAGCTTGACTCTTTATGTAAAATGGTGCATTTTCAACCATTACATCTCAACCGGTTGGTTTTGAAAATGACTTTTTAAATAAACAACAGGAGACAACTTATGTTCAATATGAGTTTACCTGAAATTCTGGTTATCCTTGCAATTGCTCTCATTGTTATCGGGCCAAAAAAACTTCCAGATATAGCAAAATCACTTGGAAAGGCCTTGGGCGAGTTCAAAAGGGCGACAAGTACATTCAAGGAGTCCATTGACCTTGATGGGAATAATAGTTACGAGAGACCTGTAGACACTGCTGATAACAACATTTCTGAGCCCATGAACAATTCAGTTCAAGATAATATTGATATAACTCCTTATAGTACTGATGAACCTGTGGAAGAAAAAAAAGTTAATGCTTCTGAAGACAATGAAAAGATTTCTGATAAATAATGGCCATGAATGAAGACGATAAAACACCTTTAACAGATCACCTTGAAGAGTTAAGGAAGCGTCTTATACGATGCTTTGCTGCAGTAGGCATTGGCTTTCTTGCATGCTACGGTTTCAAGGAAAAAATATTTGAAATACTGACATTTCCTCTTATTAAAGCCATGAATACAGACGGCAGCCTGATATTTACCGGCCTGCCTGAAGCTTTCTTTACTTATATAAAAGTTTCTCTTCTTGCAGGGATTATGCTTGCTGCCCCGGTCATTTTCTTTGAATTCTGGATGTTTGTTACACCGGGTTTATACGAAAAAGAAAAGAAACTTATTCTCCCAATTATAATTTTATCCTCTTTTTTCTTTATGGCCGGAGCAATGTTTGGTTATTTTGTGGTTTTTCCTTTTGGTTGGAAGTTTTTTCTGAGCTTTTCTTCAGATACCATAAAAGCACTCCCGTCAATGAAGGAGTATCTCGCTCTTTCCTCAAAGATGCTTCTTGCTTTTGGTGTTGTTTTTGAACTTCCCCTGTTTATTACATGCCTTGCCAAACTTGGCCTTGTTACTGTAGATTTCTTAAAGAAAAATAGAAAGTATGCGCTTCTTCTTTTTTTTGTTGGCTCGGCTATTTTAACACCGCCTGATGTTGTAACACAGATAATGATGGCACTGCCACTTATGATTCTTTATGAAATCAGCATTATTGGTGCAAAAATATTCGGTAAAAAGGTAATTGAGGATTCTGAAGAACCGCAATTATGACACCTTTGCATGCTGAGACCTTGCATACTATTATTGACACATTTAATCATTATTGCTATTTAATAATATTGATTCTAAGTCCTGAATTCTTAATAAAATTTGTTATGGAGGAATGAACTAATGAAAGTTAAAATTATAGCGGCATTTTCAATTTTTATGATATCTTATTTATTTGTTCCAGTGGGTTCATATGCAGGAACAGAGGTGTCCGATATAATCACAATGGAAAATAAGGCATATAAGTCCCATGATAAAGGTATAGTATTATTTACCCATAAAAAACATATCGATGAATACAAGGCAGGCTGTGGGGAATGTCATCATGATGAAAATAACAAACCTTTAAATAATCTTAAAATCGGCGATGATGTTCAAAACTGTATTGAATGCCACAAAGAACCCGAGTATATTAAAGGCAAAGCAGCAAAAGGTCTTTCAAAAGAAGATAAGCGCAAGTATCATGCAAATGCAATACATGATAACTGCAAGGAATGTCACAGGGCGTTCAATAAGAAAAAAGGGTTTAAATCAAAAGATAAAGGCGCTGCGCCGACAACCTGTAAAAGCTGTCATCCAAAAAAATAACCTCTATATAAGAACTGAACAAGAACTTCTGAAAATTAGAAGATAAGCAGTATTTATAGCAGAATTAATTATTGGGAATAAAAAAGGTAAATACTATAGTTATTGTATTTGCCTTTTTTTGTATAGAATAGCATTTCTTACCATACTATGGGCCCATGAAGGTGTACCAAGGGCATGAAGATGCGTATAACTTGCAAAAACATTTTTGTAGCAGACACCATCCCTTTTATTTAAAAAGCCTTTGCCTCTTTTTGTACTGAAAACAAGATCACTATCCTCACCTTCCCATTTTAATACTTTTGAATAACGAAATTCATGCCCTTTCAATTCCAGGCCTTTTTCAAAATAAGGGTTTTCAGTATCAGCCTCAACAATAGTATAACCATGCCCCTGGGGTTTTTTGGAAATCCCGAATACAATGGGTAGAATACCTGTCATGGGATATGTTTTTTCTTCAACAACGAGCTCTTTCCCAAGATACATCAATCCTCCGCATTCGGCATAAACAGGAAGGCCGTCATCAGCAAGTTCTTTTAACCTTTCACGGAAATGCGTGTTTTCTGTAAGCTTTTCAGCATGTGTTTCAGGAAACCCGCCGCCAATATACATTGCATCTATGGATGGAATTTCTTTATCACTCAAAGGACTTAAAAATACTATTTCTGCCCCGAGATTTTCAAGGGCTTCAATATTGTCAGGATAGTAAAATTGAAAGGCAGAATCTTTTGCAATACCGATCACCGGCCTAATATCACTATTTGGCGGAATGGGTTCAGGTATTTCATTTAAATACTGTTTTTTTATTTCCGGATTTAAAATAGGAATTGTTTTTTTTGCAGCTTCAAAGGCAATATCTTCAAGCACTTTAAGATCAACATATTTTTCTGCAACATCTGCAGCCTTTTCAATTGAAGATTTTGCCCATTCATGTTCAGGAGTCGGTACCAGTCCCATATGCCGTTCCGGGAAATCCTGAGTCTTTAATTTCGGTACAGAACCGATAACTTTCATACCGCAATGATGCTCTATGCTTTTTCTAAGTATATTCTCATGCCTTGACCCTGCAACCCTGTTAAGGATTACTCCCCTTATCATGACTTCCCTGTCAAAATCGATGCATCCTGAAACCACGGCAGCCATGGTTCTTGTGGCTTTTGTACAGTCAATACATAATACAACCGGAATATTTAAAAGTTTGGCGATTTCTGCAGTACTTGTAGAGCCTTCAATGTCGATTCCATCATAAAGGCCCCGATTACCTTCAATTACTGCAATTTCATTTTTCAAGGAATGTGATTGGAAAGAATGAATGATCTGTACTTTGGTGCAAAGGAATGAATCCAGATTATAGCATGGCCGGCCTGCAGCAAGGGCAAGCCAACCCGCATCGATATAATCGGGACCTTTTTTAAAAGGAGCGATTAACCTTCCGCTTCTTCGCCATGCTGCAGTTATACCTATGGATAATATGGTTTTTCCGGCCCCCCCTCTAAGAGCTGAAATAATAATGCCGGGGGAACGGTCAATGTTGGAATCCATATTTGTCTACTGCATTGGAAAATAACTGAAAATCGATTAAAAAACCGAAATAAACTACCGGAGTAAAACTTTATTAGTCTTCGTGCTCGGCGGCAGCCTGTTTGCCTGTCCCCGGGATTCCGTACATTGATGTACTTCCGCTTGACCAATATTCAAGAACTCCATCCTCAACCATCTTGTTTACGTATTTTTTTGCTGCCCTGGGTTTCATTCCCAGTATTTTAGAAAGATCGTTGAAATAAAATTTTGACTTTGATTTCAGTTTCTTCCTTAGAGCTTCTACTACCATTTCAGCTGCTTCTGCCTGCTCCATTGTTACTCCTTATTTATTATTTGCAGGGGGCCTATAAAGCCCCCCGCAAATATTGTTAAATTATTTCAATTTAAAATTTGAAATTTGTTGTCTGACGCCATGTATAGTAAGCCGGATCACGGAAATCATCAATAAGATGATGCGTAAAATCAAGTTCACAAATGTCAAAGAATCTTTCCCATCCGATTCTTTCAGCCCATTCACCAAGACGTTCATATTTGTTGGCGTTACTGGCGTAAGCATCTACCATATTTTTTATAACTGTAGTAGTCTGCGGCCATCTGGGTGCTTCATTGGGGAGAAACGCAACAACAACCTTTGAAAACTTTGGTGCGCTGATCCTGTTTGAAACCTTACCACCTGCCATGATTACAATACCGTCTCCTTCCTTGTCTGCAAGAGGCATTGAAGGACACATTGTATAGCAGTTACCGCAGAACATACATCTATCGTCTTTTACTGCAACACTTTTCACTTCCTGGCCTTTAAACTCAACCTTTGAAGGTTTGATAGCAGCAGTAGGACATGCAGCAATTGCCAGAGGAATTTCACATAATTTATCAAGATATTCATGGTCAAGCAGAGGCGGTTTGCGGTGATATCCGAGAATAGCAATATCAGAGCAGTGAACAGCGCCGCACATATTCAGGCAGCATGCCAACGATACTCGAAGGTGTGCTGGAAGACGCATGCTTTTGAAGTCATCAAAAAGAACGTCCATAGCAGCCTTTACAGGGCCTGAAGCATCAGTTGCAGGTGTATGGCAGTGAATCCAGCCCTGGGTATGTACAATATTTGTAATACCTGCGCCTGTACCGCCAATAGGAAACTTATAGCTTCCGCCTGCGAATTTACGGCTTTCAAGATCTTCCTTTAAAGGTTTAACCTTGTCTTCGCTGTCAACCATAAACTCAATATTATTTCTGGTTGTAAATCTTAGATGCCCGTCACAATGCTTATCTGCAATATCACAAATTTCATTGATAAGAGATGTACTCATTAATCTTGCACCGCCGCATCTTATTGTATAAATCTTATCACCTGATTCGGCGACATGGACCAGAATACCTGGCTCCAGAATGTCATGATACAGCCATTTCCCCTTGTTATTCTTAATAACTTCGGGGTAAAATTCATCATATTTTCTCGGACCGATGTCTGAAATCCTGTTTTCCATCGGTTTGTCAGGATTATAACCTGAAGATACAAATGCCATTTTATTTACCCCCTTATCTCTGATGATCTTTTCTGAATTCGTCAATGTCACGAGTCCATCCGCCTTCAACTTCTTCCTCTTTCCAGAAGATATACGGATTTGAGCGCGGTTCCTGAACATGCTGCGGCACAGGAGCAATCCCTGTTGCTTCAAGCAGAGCATTGAAGCCGAGGCGTTTCATGGTTTCCCCAAGACGTTCACGGTTTTTGCCTTCTTCCATCCACCAGTCCCACAGCGGTTCAATGACATCCTTGATTGCCTGGTAATCATCATCTGCATTAACTTCAACAAAAGGAACAACAAGAGAACCCATCTGTGCACCATCTAAAATAGGAGCCTTTGCACCACAAAGTATTGAGCAGCCTGTTTCCTTACCAATTCTCAATGCTCTCGGCATAGCATTAATACAATGCATGCAGCGGGTACATTCCCTGTTATCGATTTCAAGCTTGCCATCTTCATATTTCATGCAGCCTGTAGGACAAAGAGCGATTATCTCTTTCTGGATATCAAATGCACCCCAGTCACCATCGGCATGAGCACCGCCATTAGGTGCAAATTCACCGCCGACATATGCTTTAACCGCTTCATCATCAATTCGGATATCATCTTTCCATGTACCAATAAAAGACATGTCGGAACGAGCTATCGCTGCAACACAACCATTTGGACATCCGTCAAATTTAAACTTGAATTTGTAAGGGAATGCAGGACGGTGAAGCTCATCCTGATATTCCATTGTAAGGTTGTAACACAAATCCTGTGTGTCATAACATGCATACTCACAACGAGCCTGACCAATACAGTCAGCAGGCGTCCTGAGATTTGAGCCTGATCCTCCAAGGTCCTGATTCATATTGTGAGAAATTTCATAGTAAATTTCTTCCAGCTGGGGAGTAGTAGTACCGATAAAAATAATGTCACCGGTAGAACCATGCATGTTGGTAATGCCACTGCCACGGCGATCCCAGATATCTGTAAGCTGCCTCAGATAATCTGAAGTATAAAATTTTGCACCAGGCTGAGCAATTCGCATTGTGTGGAAGTGAGCAACTCCCGGGAACAACTCGGGTTGATCACAATATCTTCCTATAACACCGCCCCCGTAACCAAATACGCCAACGATTCCGCCATGTTTCCAGTGAGTCTTTCCGTGTTTGAAGGAAAGCTCTAATATTCCCAGAAGGTCGTCTACAACATCAACTGGAATCTGAAGCTCATGACCTGCTTCATTTTTTGCCCTCTTTTCAGCTTCCTGCTTGAGATCGGACACGAAACTCGGCCACGGTCCTGATTCAAGCTGATCCAGCAAAGGGGTATCATGCTTTGCCATTATCATACCTCCATTAAGTAATAAAAATTTAGGCCCTGTCAAAGGCATTTTGAGCCTTTTTCATGTCAAAAACAATCAGGACCATCCACTGTGTAAATATCTCAAACTAAAAAAAATCATAATGACATGTAATTACGATTTTTGTTATAAACTCAAAGTTTCTAATTTAAAATTATTATATTTCTTTGTCAACAAAAAAGGGTGTATGTTTTGTTTCATAGTGTTAACTTTGAATAATGCTCCCGTCTTTCCTTTAGGAATTAAATCTGAAAAAAGGGAAAAAAGGGGAACGGTATACAAATGCCTATACAATGAAGAATTAATATTATTTGACAATACAAATCCCCTACGTTCCACATATGGTTTGATATAACAATCCAATATGACTTTCCAGATTCTGTTTTATCAGTGAGACCTCCCCTGATAAACGGTTGTATGAATCAACGATATCTAATGCCAGACCATACAATTCCGCCTCGGAAATAATTGTGGAAAAATAATAATAAAAACTTTCATCAAGCGGTGCTGGAATTGATTTTACATTTTTTTTGGATTCAAGAGCCTTTAAAAAACCGCTAACCATTCCGTCAACGGAAACATTTTCAGCCCATGCCGGGTCACCCACACCATCTAACCTGTCAAGACGTATTCTGATGGAAAGATTTAGAAAAAATACCAGGAGAGCTTCAAGTACTGAGGCTGGATCATGCTGTATATTATTTTTTTCAACAGGGGAAGAATATCCCCTCACAGTAATCAACTTAAGATCTATCTTATCATCCTGCAGTTTCAGGATAAAATCTCCAGCCGCATGGTGCCATGGAAAAATCTGTTCAAATGTTTCGGGGTTATAATAAGAGGTTAAAATATATGCTGCCTGGTGATATAATTCTATTGTCTGTTTTTTTGACAAAAGATAATGATCTTCAACAGGGTCCCATACAATTATCCTTT
The DNA here is from genome assembly GCA_018693105.1 of Desulfobacterales bacterium. Classification (GTDB taxonomy): domain Bacteria; phylum Desulfobacterota; class Desulfobacteria; order Desulfobacterales; family SURF-7; genus JABHLN01. The sequence continues at coordinate 19,093 of JABHLN010000009.1, forward strand.
TTTTATTTTGCCGGCAGGTAATATGAAACTCGTTGTATCCTTCAAACCACTGCCCTAAAAACATCCGTATATCAACTTTGCTTTTTTCCCCGATAAAATTTTCCCCGTAAACCTCAGGGATGAAAGCGAATGGAAAGTCATTATTCAGACGATTCAGGCATATATATTCATTCTCAATATACCTATTTCCTGCAGCAGAAACCGCAACATTCAGTACAAAAGAATTCCTTTTTCGATCTGAAACAACTTCTATCCGTGACGGGTGGTAAAACTCACCATGTTTTTCCAGAAACACATTGATTTCATTAACATCTTTGCTGGAAATTCTTTTTCCGGACTGTAGATAAACAGCCTGAGTAATTACCCCAAAGTCATTACTTTCCACAAAGGAGCTGACTTCGAGAAAATAATCCCCATAACTCAAGGATTCAAAGGTTATACCTTTTTTGTTTTTTCTGCCTAAAGGCAGGTAGTTATTCCAAGTCTCACCATCAATTTGAACCGGATTATCGGCATCGGCAAGAAAGAAATTAATTTTTTTCCCAAAGTACATTATGTACACATCCCGGCTTTTTACCTGTGGGATTCAATCTCTTTCAGTATTTCAGGGGAAACCTCATACCCAAGCTCAACAGCCCTGTCACAATGTTCAATAGCCTTATCATACGATTTGCTCTCAAGATAACCAATTGCCAGGTTGTTATGAGCTATAGCAAATCCAGGCTCAATTTCCAGGGCTTTAAGATTTGCCTGAATGCTTTCTTCTACCAGACCTGACATCAGGTAAGCATTGGCTAATGTTGTATAAGCCTGGACATAGTTTGCATTATAAGCAATTGCTTTTTTAAGAGCTCTAATGCCATCATCCAATTCCCCTCTTTGAAGGTGAACAAACCCTATATTCCCGTATCCTTCTGCAAAACCGGCCCTTGATCTGACAGCCCGTTGATTATAATCAAGGCAGCCGTCAAGATCCCCACGCTGGAGACAAAGCCCTCCAAGCTGGACATAGGCCTCAGCGAGACTCGGGCTGCAATCAATCGCAGCAGCAAGTTCCTTTTCAGCCTCGTCAAGTCCATTAATCCCTAAAAGAGCGACAGCAAGATTATAATGTGTTGTGCCGCAATCAGGATTCGAGGCCAGGGCCGCTCTCTGGTGGGCTATATATTCTTCTACGTTTTTTGCTTTCATAACATTTTCCCTGTTTTTATTATTTTTTATTATTGATGGAGACTTTTTAAAAGCATCATTATATATAATTTTTACAAACCCTTCACCATTTCTTTTAGATAATCACATTAATTCTTTCAATTTAAACTTTTTAGATTAATATGTGAGACGATCATTGTCAAATAAAAACAAAATATGAAAAAATGTAAATATTCCGGTCAAGACGGCAGCTCCGCTCAGGGGTTTTGTGAGCAAGAGGTTCTTTTGGTTTTATTAGTTATACTAATTAACCAATAAAACTAATTAAACTGGTCAAACAATAATTCATTTAGTCTCTACTACCGGCTTTTGGATTGATAATGACAATTTGATATGTTAGTAAGTGCCCATACATAAATGAGGATTTTTGTTTTAGTTCGAGTCGAAGGTCCGGTACTTTGTTCAGGAGAAGACGATTCCGCTATAGCGGGATTAAGCATATAAATACATTGAATAGTTTGAAGATAACTCTATAGCAACAGCTCTTTTCAGCTTGAAAGGAAGCACTTTTTGCAAAACTTGAGCATGTAAAAAATACAAAATGCCGTTTCAGAAGACAAAAGGTGCTACTACAAAGCTATTTGGGCAAAAAAAGAGACTTTGTGCAGAGATCTCGCAGGGAGGTTTATTATGATTAAAGGATGCCACACAGCAATTATAACACCGTTTACAGATGATGATGTTGACTATATAGGCCTTGAGAAACTCACCGATTTTCAAATAAAGAACGGAATTAACGGAATCGTCGCTGCAGGCACTACTGGAGAAAGCCCGACACTTGCATGGTACGAACATAATAAAGTTATAGAAACAACCGCAAAGAAGACAAAGGGTAATTGTATATGTATTGCCGGAACAGGGAGTAACAATACCAAGGAAGCTATTGAAGGTACAAAGTTCGCAGTTGATGCAGGTGTTGACGCGGTATTACTTGTGGATCCTTATTATAATGGTCCAAGCTCTCTTGAAATAAGAAGGGAATACATAGAACCGATTGCAACCGCCTTTCCTGAAGTACAGATTATACCATATATTATACCGGGAAGAACCGGTACTATGATGTTTCCTGAAGACCTTGCCATTCTTGCCGACAAATTTGATAATGTGAGGACTGTAAAAGAAGCAACCGGTGATCTGGAAAACATGAAGAAGACAAGACATTGTTGCGGTAATGATTATTCCATTTTGTCCGGTGATGACTCAATGATTTTCAAAATGATGACAGACCCGGAGGTTAAAGCTGCAGGGCTTATTTCAGTTACTTCCAATATCGCCCCAAAAGCAATGGCAGAAATGGTATATTATCTTGGAGAAGGGAATATTGCTGAAGCAGAAAAACTGCATACAGCTCTTAAGCCCCTCTTCGGACTTGTAACTGTTATTACAAATGAAACTACACCTTACGGTAAAATAGAATGCAGGGCCAGAAATCCGCTGGCGGCAAAAACCTTGATGGCAATACTTGGAATGCCTTCAGGAAAATGTAGAAGTCCAATGGGGAAGATGACAAAAAACGGCATTGAAAAAGTTCTTGAAATTGCAAATACCGTACAGACAAATAATCCGGAGGTATTCCGGCCTCTTGCAGAATTTTTTAATGTTGATATAGACGCCCGGTTAAATGATCCTGAAAACTTGGATGGATTGTATTACAAAGATTATTAATTGATGGCGTCGTAGAAAGTCTCCATCAACCGCTATGCCTTGTATATGAAGATTTCTACTTAGCCATCAGTTATACTTTTTACGAGTTCATCATTAATTGATGGCGTAGTAATTTTCCCGCTTTAGATGGGATAATCTGTTAAAACAGTTGTTCAGAGGTTAGACATGCTATATATCCGCATAAACTTCTGATCAACCAATATGTATTTTATTCTTTATCTTCTTCTGGTTTAAACTGATCAAAGAAAACCGACTTTAGCCATTTAATGGCAAAACCCAATAGTTCGATTTCATCATTTTTTATCTTTTCACTAGTTTCTTCATCAACATTGTATCTTTCCAGAAATGTACTCTCAAAAACAAATCGCCTGAAATTATCTATATCATAACTTGCAGTGAAAAACATTTTTTTGCTTGCTTCTGAAAGCATTATATTTGAGGGGAAAGACCTCTTTCTTACAATAAGGTCAGTCCATTCGGCATTAATTTCGTCATGGATATCGACACCCTGATTCTCTCTCCATTCCCGGATCGTCCATTCTTTTTCCTCTTCAAAACCCAGGCAATGAGGTTCGTTAACAAAAAAATAAAATTCGTCATCATCCGCTCCTTCTAAATGGCTCATGGAAGCAACACCAAGCGGGTAATATCGGCATGTTGACGGCCTGTCTTCATATACTATACAACCATCATCCTTTACAAATGGACAGGATTTCTGTTCATCATCAAGAAGTTTAAGTGTAACCACAGGCAAATCTGTTTTTTCAAGTAATTGAGGGACAGTATAAATAGAAAGAAATTCTTCAGATGAAATCCCCATACGATTTTTTAGCCTGATAATATCATATGGAGATAATGTTATATTAATCTCCCTGCAGCATTTGGTGAAACATTTTACATCTTTATGGCATTCAAACCTGAATTTTGAATCCTTATTATATTTTACAGGCTCAATCCCTGAGGCTTCAAATGGTATATCCATTTTTGTTTTACTCCTTGTAGGGGAATTTATAAAAAAAGATTGTTCATACTTAAATTTTATAATATTGTCAAATGTTTATAAAAATAACAATATAATTAGTGTTCATAATATGTTTATAAAAACATATTTCTTGATTTAAATCAAAAACTTCTATATCCATCAATGATAAAAAATTAAGGATATATTTGTGGAGGAAAAGATGTATATTACGATAAACAAAGCAGAGTGTTTAAAAACCACCCCCAATGATGATACACCCCTTGGATTTGGAACGATATTTACAGATCACATGTTCAACATGGACTACAGCATTGAGAAAGGGTGGCACAATCCTCGCATTGATCCTTACGGCCCTATAAGCATGGACCCTTCTACAATGGTGCTTCATTACGGCCAATCAATATTTGAAGGACTTAAAGCTTACCGGACTGATAATGGTAAAATCCAGCTCTTCAGGCCAAAAAACAATCTCAAACGTTTAAACGGATCGGCAAAAAGACTCTGTATACCGGAAATTGATGAAGATTTTGCCCTTGAAGCACTTGTAAAACTTTTGTCACTTGATAAAGACTGGATACCCGGAGCACACGGAACTTCGCTATATATTCGGCCCACAATTATTGCAATGGATCCATATGTTGGTTTACGGTCATCTCACACATACCGTTTCTTTATTATTCTCTCTCCGGTTGGGGCATATTATCCTGAAGGATTTAACCCCGTTAAGATCTGGGTATCAAAAGACAAAGTCAGGGCAGTTCGCGGTGGTGTGGGTGAAGCCAAAACTGCAGGTAATTATGCTGCAAGCCTTTATGCAACTGATCAGGCTCAGAAACAGGGATATACACAGGTCTTGTGGCTTGATGGAATTGAGCAGAAGTACGTGGAGGAAGTCGGCTCAATGAATATTTTCTTTGTTATTGATGATGAGATTATCACTCCCATGCTAAACGGCAGTATCCTTTCAGGAATCACAAGAGACTCTGTAATCTCACTGGCAAAACACTGGGGAATGAAAATCTCGGAAAAAAGAGTTGGTATAGATGAGGTTTTTGATGCTCACAATTCAGGAAAGCTACAGGAGGTTTTCGGGTCAGGTACAGCTGCAGTTATATCACCTGTTGGGATGATTAAGTATAATGACAGGGAAATAACAATAGGTGACGGTAATGCAGGACAAATCTCACAAAAATTATTCAACACATTGACCGACATTCAATATGGAAAGGCAGAGGATCCAATGAACTGGATTCTTCCCCTGAACATATAATATGAACATATAATATGAACATAACCTGAAAAAATTAATAACCCATAAAAAGTAAAACCGTTTACGGCCTTCACCAGACTGTAAACGGTTTTTTATATAATTTGATGATACGTAAAAAATATTAGCGGCGGCTAAGTAGATGGAGATTTTTTTATGACGCTATCACTTTTTATTATTTTCCATCCTGTTCTCTTTAAAGGTTTCAATAATTCTGGGGATATATTCCGATGCCTTATCGGAGGAAAAGCTACAACCCCCTGCGCCTTCATGACCGCCGCCTCCGAATTCCGATAAAAGCAAACCGACATTAACATTGCAATTCCTGTTAAAAATACTGTGTCCGGCACTAAGGACAATCTTGTCCTTGTCATCACCAAAACGTATTTTAACCTGAACAACCGTTTCAGGAAAAAGAGAATAAACAAGGAATCTGTTTCCCACAGGCGCTGTATCATATGAGCGAAAATCAGTAACGGCAACCTGTTCCGTTATACTGGTACTTTTTATAAGAAGTTCTTTATATGCCCTGTTCTCTTTAATAACTTTGTTGCACCTTTTTTTAACTTCAGGGTCTTCAATAACATCAGCTATTTCATGTTTTCTTAACAATTCGACTAATTTGTTCCAGTATTTCTCATCAGACTTATCTCTTCCGGAAATAGTCATTGATATCAAAAGGTATGGGTATTTTTCGGGATGCAGGACCTCATCCATTGTCAGGTCCGCAGAATCGATCCTGTCTGTCTCCTTCACAAGTTCATAAAAATTTCTGCGCATCTTATCAATATAATATTCATAAACAATACCTGCAGCAGAAGGTGCTATTTTGAATGCCCCCCTGAAAGGCATCTCAACCCGGTTTGAATAATGATGATCGAACCAAAGCTCACAATTCTCACTATATGGCAGGTTTGCAAGAATATCACCTTCTTTTATATCAACAAGCCCTTTTTGTATTTCATTTGGTTCTACCCATTTTACAGGTACTGTTATATCTAGGGCCTCATAAAGAATAACAGCACATACAACACCGTCAAAATCGGCACGTGTAACGATTCTCATAAAAAATTACTCCATAAATTTATTAGCACTCAGTTGCCTGAGAAAATCCTTTTTTATACACCTGTTGCAAACAAACCGATAATAAAGAAGTGAACTTTATAAAATACTTTTTTCATACACAGGTTGCAGCTTTCTACATGATACGAAGAAATACACACTTCTCAAGATAATACAGGCATCAACCCCGTTATTATTTTATCATCCGGCCTGAACTTAAAGAACAAATCACATTTTCCAAAAGTTTACATATTCACTCCGAAAATATCTCAGGGATTATTTTTTTTCAATATATTATAAGATTTCATAACTTTTTTAACGTATCTCTTTGTTTCAGGAAAGGGTGGGATGTTTTTGTATTTTTCTACCATTGAAGGGCCGGCATTGTATGCTGCCAGTGCAAATGGCACCTTACCATTAAACCGATCCAGAAGCTGTCTGAAATAATTAGCCCCCCCCATAACATTTTCCCAGGCATTATAAGGGTCACTAATGTCCAGATGTTTCAAATTAGCAGGCATTATCTGCATTAGCCCTATTGCTCCGGCTCTTGAAACAGCATTGGGATTAAAATTTGATTCAACCTTTATCATGGCCTTAATTAAAGAAAAAGAGACACCATATCTTTTTGATGCGCTTGATATAAGATTATCATATCTTTTACTGAATTCATCGTTCTTTCTTTTTGGTATTTCTTTTATAAAAAGTTGATAATTGGATGAAACCGGTACATTTGTAAAATTTAGAACCCCCTTGCTGTCAATAAACATATATATATCTGATTGAACAGGCAAAACAGTTCCAAAAAAACAAAAACCGATAATTATATATTTTTTCCATCCAAAAATCATTATTTTCCCAGGTATTTAAGAAACTAGGGTAAACCGTTTGACATGAATCTGAAAAATCTGTCAAACTTTTCCGACAAACTCTTTATATTTTTTTCTAATATATTTTACTGCAAATTCAGGGTGTGCCAGATATGCAAGCGTTATGTCAATAGCTGAATCGCACATCTTATCTAAGGTCTCTTCTTTAACCATTTCATCAACAAAATTCTGTTCCCTTTTCTGCTCAAAAACCAGATTGTTCCCGATAGCGTCAATTATATTCTTAATATCTTCATCAGGAATATCACCCGAACTCCTTATACTATCCTCCACAGGTATATTCATCTTTAATATAAGGCAAATATACCATCTGTCTGGCATAAGTTTTTTTGATGCATCGAAAAATTCTACTTCCAGGCTATTTTCAAGATTAATCTTCTTTATCAGTTTTTCTTCCATATACACCTTAATATATTTAAATTTTAACTTTTATTGTATGTAAATTATCCTGATTGAGGCCAACTTTATTTGTTTTTTCAAAATAGTAACACCTTGTTAAAAAATATAAGCTCCCATAATATGAACTCTGATTTTGTATAGTTTAAGGGATATTTTTTAGTAAAAAGATCTATTAATTATCATAAAAAAAATATCTTGTAACCACTTTTTAAACAGGCTATATACTTGATCCGTATCCGTCAACATTCTAATAAGACATATTCTTTTTAATCTGTTTTCGTTTATTTCTTCAGTCAAATTTTGGAGTGTAACTCATGGGTTTATTATCACCAACTGCATCCATAACTCGTTATATGGTTAAAGGCAAACTGGAAAAACCGATTCTTGAATCAATATATAACGAACTTATAAAAAATTCCATAAAGGAAATTGACAATCACCCCGCCGAGCAGATAGTCGGCTGGACATCTTTTGAAAATCCATACCTGCCTGATTTTGAAGGTTCTTCTTTTGTGATCGGTTCTCACCTGATTTTTGCTCTAAGAGTTGATAAAAAGAATATACCTACAAAAGTTATAAAGAAACATTACAATCAGGAAATGTCAAAACGACTCAAAGAAACAGGGCTTGAATATCTGTCTCGTAATGAAAAAAAAGAGATAAAAGATTATGTTACAAATCAACTTTGCCTTCGGATTCCGGCAACACCAAATATTTATGATATTGTCTGGAGCTATGAAGAAGGTACACTGTGGTTTTTTTCAAACCTGAAAAGTGCTAACGAAGAGCTTGAAACATTATTTAAAAAATCGTTCAAGCTGTCTCTTATAAGGATATTCCCATTTACGTCAGCAGATCTTATGTCTGATATATCAGATGTAGATCGTGATGGTCTGACAAAAAGTTCTCCAACTGTATTTACGGTGTAACCTATGCTTGATATTTCTATTTCATATAATAGATATAAATTTCTGGGGCATGAATTTCTGACATGGCTCTGGTACATTATTGAAAATGACATTGAACTCATAAACAGTCTTCAACAAGATCCTGTTTCCCTTGTTATTGGAAATCGTATTGTTCTTGAAAACAAAGTACATGATGCCGTTGAAAGCATCACAATTAAGGGAAATGATGCGGGGCTTGAAGAAGGTATACTATCACTTAAAAAAGGTGCTGTGGTAACTGAAATCAATTTGTCATATAAAACAGGAAGTCAGGAATGGAGCTTTAATATAAAAGGTGAAAGCCTAAATATTTCAAGCCTGAAAACACCGGAAACAGGACCTATAGAAAAAAAACAGGACATTGAAGGTGTCGTAATCGAAAAAATTTTCCTTTTTGAAAAGATTACAAAACTTATTGACAGCCTTTATAAGGAATTCATAAAGAAAAGAGTATCAAATGACTGGAGCAAAAATATTGTTCCTGCGATAAAAAAGTGGATATCCTTAAATAAATAGATTATAATTTAAACATGTAAAAAATTCAAGCAAGGCAATTCGGTATTAGCCTGACTTATCAAAAAACAACCTTTAAAATATGATGGTATTTTAATTATGAATAAGATAAAAATCAACAAGGATTACAAAGACAAAATCAGTGAATTTGAAGAGCTTCAAAATAGTCTTGATTATAAGATAAAAAAAACTATTGAAGCTATAAAAAAGTCAGAACCTGAAATATTTTTCGAGATTATAGCCGAAATGAATAATATTTTCAGCAGGCATTTTTCCGAAGAAGAAAAAATATTACGAAAGTTTAAATACCCTGCATACAACGCCCATACTTTAGAGCATAGAACTTTTTTGAAAAACACCCAATCATATCGAAGAAGAACTGAAGATGATCATAAAACACTTTCCGATGAAATTATCAACTTACTTAAATACTGGAAGACATATCATGCAGATGGGAGTGATAAAATTTATATACCCTTCATTAGACTGCAAATGTTTTTCAGCTCAAATCCTGCGTAAAGTGAGATAAAAAAGCTTTATCTAAGAGCTCAGTAAAAGTAAAGCGGATGGCTAAAACTATAAAGCAGTAAATACAGCCATATCTGGATTTACACCGTAATCTTAATTCTTATTATGAGTTTTCCTGTTCAAATACAATATCTTTATAAATTGCTTCCTGCTCATCAAGAATTTCTTTGATTATCTTCATATCAGTAAGAGGATTCATTATAACGCATCGCAAAACAACAACCCGGTCTTCGGAATTGTTTCCCTCAAATAATAAGGTTCTTGAAACGAAACTTTTCCCTGCTTCTCTCTGGATTCTTTGAACATCCCTGTTTATTTCATTAAGCTTTTTATTAGTAGACCGTTTATTTTCAGGCTCACCGGATGATAGGTCTTTCATGTATTCCGGTGGGCAGACACGATATGTAAGTATATTAAGCATGGGAGTCGTAACAAGCTGAAACATCGTTCTTTTGTTAATTTCGTCTGCAAATCTCCGGGCCAGTTCTATCCCGTGATTTATCAGTAATGCATACCCGTTACTCCCCATTATCTTCAAAGCACTGTCAAGGATCAAAGAGTTTGCTTCCCTTGAGCCTGAAAAGGTTTTACTTCCCAGGTCAACAGAACCCGGTCTGATCACATAGTTTGCATGATACTCTATGGCATCCATGATTGTCGGACTTTTGAAATACACCATACCGCAACTCATGGGCATATAAAACTGTTTATGCCCGTCAATGGCTACTGAATCAGCAAGTTCAATTCCTGCAAGAAGGTTCTTGTATTTGTCCGACATAAGTACAGGACCGCCAAATGCCGCATCTACATGGAAATGGATACCATTTTCAGAACAGATTTCCGCCATCTTTTCCAAAGGATCAACCGTACCGGTCTCAGTAGTTCCTGCGATACCGATTACGGCAATTATTTTTGTCTTCCCTTCTTTTTTTATATCTTTTATAGTCTGGCTCAAACATTCAAGGTCAATTCTATGTTTCGCATCAACATTTATTGGAATAATATTCTGATTGCCTATACCTAAAAGCCCTCCGGCTTTTCTTAACGAGTAATGACCTCGTCTTGATACCAGAACAACACATCTTTCCACACCATAAGCTTTGTAAGCAGCTTGCAGTCCTTCACTCTCAATACCTAAAAAATCACCTTTAGGTGCAAAAACTATATTCCTTGCAACCCAGAGAGCGGTCAGGTTTGCAGATGTCCCGCCTTCTACAAAGGCTCCTAATGTTGTATAGGTATTCTGTATATGTTCCTCGTAAAATTCTTCCGGTTTTCTGTATACCAGCTTGTGAATTTTTGCCAGAACCTGCTTCTCCACGACTGAAACAACCTTTGAAGTTTCCAGTTTTACTACATTCTGGTTAAGAGCAGCCACAATTGTTTTAAGATGAACCATAAAAAAAGGAATAGCTGACGTCATATGGCCAATAAAATAAGGAGAAGCAACATTGACCGCATGGGGGGCAATATCATCAATAAGATCCTTGATAACATCCGCCAGCTTCTTTTCAGGATTTTTGCTGATATTGCTGTCCTGGAAATAAACTGATAATTCCATTAGGCTTTTTTCCTGTGTTATGCCTACATGTTGTATCAGGAAATCATGCAGTCCAAACAATACCTGTTCCATATATTTAAGAAGTGTAGCTCTGGCTTCTTCCCTTTCAGGTGTTATAAAGGTTCTAAGCAGGGCCTGCCTGTCAGCTATAAGTTCAGGTTCTTTATTTTTTTTTGTTTCCATTATTGATACTTCCGTAATAAGTATACTCGATGATTAACTTCTGCCCAGACATCATAACACTTTAGCCACGTCATAGCTGGGTTTAAGGCACAAATAAAATAATATCGTTATTAATAGTGCTGTATTTCAGCAAATAAAATCTTGTTTAACATGACATGATATCATTTCCAAGTGAATCTTTTAATAAAATCATTTTATTATAAATAAATCATTTAAATATAATGTTGATAAACTCGAAAAGTATGACCCATGCCCCATACAACACGGCCTTAACGGAGCACATACAAGAAGTACACCCGGCAAGCTAAGAAGATATACATCTATTTATACAAAAACCAGATTAAACACTATAATGAAATAGTCCCGTCATATAGGAATTTACGACTCCATGAATGATATTACCTATCTTTTCTTGACATAAGGGTCATATAGTCTTAAATACGATTTGCCAAAACCTATTGATTTAATCATCATAGGATAATAATTTAGAAATAATAATTTAGAAATAATAATTTGCGAATATTATTCTCGGGGAAAAATAATAAATTTGAAGATTGTCAAATATGATTTAATATAACCGATCTCAAAAAAACAGATTGGGGCGCGGGCAAGACATCTCGCAATGAGAGAGCACAGCATACACGCAGTGTGCGAGTATTTTGGATCGACAGATAAACAGCCATCGGACCTGTATTTTTGATATAGGTTTTACTGTCAATAATTGTTGGACTTGTAAAGTATTATGAAAAGAAGGCGAAAATCTTCATATACAACATTAATAATTGTTGCGGGTGTATTGACATATCTGTTCTTTTTCCATTCACCCTTCAGCGGAATTCTGCAGAAGGGTTCATCTCCGGAAAAAAGAAATGAAAATATGCAAACGGCAGACCTGCATAATTCTATAAAGTCCATTATATATTTATATTTTTCAAACAGGGAAAACACCTTTCTCGCTGCAGAAGAAACTGTCCTTGTACATTCTGCCGATGCTGTTGACTTTGCTAAGAAAATCATTAAAGCTTTGATAAACGGGCCAAAAGGTGAATTTGTAAGAACAATACCAAAAAATACGACCTTAAATGCTTTATATATAACTGAGGACGGGACCGCTTTCGTTGATTTCTCAAAGGCGCTTTCTGAAAATCATCCGGGTGGTGGAGCATCAGAATTTTTAACAGTTTTTTCAATCGTAAATTCACTTGCTCTTAATATTTCAACAATTGACAGGGTTAAAATACTGATAGACGGGCATGAAGCCGATACACTGGCCGGACATGTCGAACTCCGCAATCCTTTTAAAACTAATATGCTGATAGTAAGATGACAAATAAAATCAATATTGAAAATATACGCAACATCGGAATTATTGCCCACATTGATGCAGGAAAAACGACCGTAACGGAACGTATCCTTTACTATACCGGCCGTTCCCATAAAATTGGTGAAGTACATGATGGTGAAGCAGTAATGGACTGGATGCCAGACGAACAGGAGCGCGGCATTACAATAACATCTGCAGTTACTACCTGTCAGTGGAAAAACAACCAAATACAAATCATTGATACACCAGGGCATGTCGATTTTACAATCGAAGTTGAACGATCTTTAAGGGTTCTGGATGGTGCAATCGGAGTTTTCTGTGCTGTCGGAGGAGTAGAACCTCAATCGGAAACAGTATGGCGGCAGGCTGACAAATATTTTGTTCCCAAGATAGCCTTTGTCAACAAGATGGACAGAATAGGGGCAGATTTTTTTGGTACGGTGGCCATGATTGAAGAAAGGCTTGGTGCCTCCCCCCTTATACTCCAACTCCCGATTGGCAGTGAGGACAATTTTTCAGGTATCATAGACCTTGTAAATATGGAACAAATTATATGGGACGATGACACCCTTGGTGAAAGTTACTCAACTGAAGAGATACCATCAAACCTTCTTGAAACGGCACAGGAATATCACGACAAACTTATAGAACTTCTTGCAGACGTTGATGACAATATCATGGATGCTTATCTTGCCGAAGAACATATTGATGTCAAAAGTATCCAAAGCGCAATACACAAAGCAACTATAGAAATGAAACTTGTCCCCATCCTCTGTGGATCTGCTTTAAAAAACAAGGGAATACAACCGTTACTGGATTCTATCAGCCTTTATCTTCCAAGTCCGGTTGAAGTCCCCCCTATACAGGGCACACATCCTGAAACAGGAGAAGTACTGAATCGTACCGCCAGAAAAAATGCACCCCTTGCAGCTCTGATTTTTAAAGTATCAATGATTGAAGGTCGAAAACTGTCATTTATCAGAATCTACAGCGGGAAAATAAAAGCCGGTGGGGAGGTTTATAATCCTACACGTAAAATAAAGGAAAAATTATCACGTATCCTGATGATGCATGCCAACAAAAGAGAACGTATAGATGAAGCAGACGCAGGAAGCATTGTCGGCATTGTAGGACTTAAGGACTCTTCTACAGGGGAAACCTTATGTGATATAAAAAATCAGATAATGCTTGAAGATATGGATTTCTATGAACCGGTAATTTCAATTGCGATAGAACCAAAAACCCATGCTGACCAGGAAAAATTAGAACAGGTTCTTAAAAAATTCACTGCAGAGGATCCAACCCTGGTTGTTAAACAGGATGAGGATACAGGCCAGACAATTCTTTCAGGAATGGGTGAGCTCCACCTTGAGGTGATTATCAGCAGGATGATACGTGAATTCAAAACCACCGTCAATATAGGAAAGCCCCAGGTTGTTCACAAGGAGGCAATAGAAAATGAAGGTTCTGCTACTACTGAGTTTGACAGGGAAGTGGCCGGACAGCGTCAGTATGCCGAAGTAAGCATTAAAATTATTCCACAACCAAGGGGGGCCGGAAACAGTTTCAAATCTAAAGTTCCAGAAGATGTAATCCCGGAGGAATTCATAGCTTCAATCAGGAAAGGAGTAATGGATTCTCTTGAAAGCGGTGCCCATATGGGGTATCGGGTAACCGATGTAAAGGCTGTTTTGACCGGAGGAAAATTCAAGGATTCTCTGAGCTCTGAACTTGCATATACTGTCTGCGCATCCATGGCCTGCAAAGAAGCCCTTACAAAAGGCAATCCTTACCTTCTTGAACCTGTAATGGAGGTTGAAATCTTTCTTCCAGAATCTTTTACGGGAGATGTAATAGGGGATATTAATTCCAGATCCGGTAAAATAGAATCAGTAGAAACAAACAAAGGTATAAAAACTATAAAAGCGACTGTGCCCCTTTCACGAATGTTCGGTTACTCCACATCACTGAGATCCGCATCACAGGGAAGAGGAACTTTTACAATGCAGTTTTCTCATTTTGACCGTAGTGGTTAAAATTATGGGTTTGACATTAACCGGTTGGTATAATTATTTTTACCTGACGGATCTCATATTCTTCAGCATATTTTCAATCTTTTGTTTTTTCTTAGGATCGGTTGTGTTTTTTAATGCTCTTTTCAAGTGAGAAACAGCAGTTCTTATATCTTTTTTCTCCTTATAATATTTACCCAGATTAAAATGGGCATCCCCTAACAAACCTTGTTTCCAATATGCTTCGCCAATATAATACATTGCCTGAAGATAATCAGGTTTTTTTAATAACAGATCCTGGAGAATGGAAACCGCCTCCTTATATCTACCTGTTTCTGTGTTAGCACGTCCAAGATAAAAATGTCCTAAAACATCATAAGGAATATTACTCCCGGTATTTTTAAGGGCAATTACTGCTTCTTCATATTGGCCATCAAGAAAATATATTTTACCAAGGTCATTGCGGGTATATATGGCAAAATCATCATTTTCAGATGCCTTCTTCATATATTTAATTGCGGATTTTCTGTCACCTGTTCTAACCAGTGCAAGAGAATATGCGTAATTTGCTTTCGGATCCAAAGGATTATCTCTTACAATTTTCTTGAATTTTTCCAGAGCACCATCCTCTTCTCCATAAAGAGCGACAAGCCTTGAACGAACAACTTCAAATTCGGTATATTTTCCCAACCGGGATTTTTTTCTTCCCTTATTCTCTTGCTTTAAACTAATACCTATATAAGCCAATCGTTCCTCTACTGCCGGATGGGTCGTTAGATATGTAGGAATCTGCTCAGAAGTAAACCACTGTTTACTTCTGATTTTATTTAACACCTTCAACAGGCCTTCACCGGTATATCCTGCATTTTCAAGATATTTTAAACCGACTTGATCTGCCTGCATCTCATTCTCCCGACTGTAAGCGAGTGAAATCGCCTGGCCTGCTGCAAACGTTCCAAGTATCGCCTCACTACCACCACCTAACAGTATACTGGCGGCAATACCTGCGAGGGAAGCCATCCCGATTTTCTTTGACCTGTCAATCCTCTGAGAAATGTGGCGGCATGAAACATGAGATATTTCATGCCCTAATATACCTGCAAGCTCCTCCTCACTTTCCATCACTTCCAAAAGTCCTCGGTTTATAAACACATGACCTGCAGGCCCCGCAAATGCATTATAAACATCTTCATCTACAACATAAAAATGATAGGTAAACGGCTGCTTTGGAACAACATTTAATATCTTTTCACCGACTTTACTTACATAATCAACTATAATCGGATCATTTACCAGCTTCAGCTGTTTCATCACAACTTTAAGAAATTCCTTGGACAGATCCTCTTCCTCTTTCACAGTAATAGCAGAAGTCAGCCCCTGGGACATAATTCCAGAAAAAAACAGAATCAGAATTAATATTTCAAGAATTCTCCTTGCATACCTCATAAAACCACGCAGCCTTTCGAATGCTTGTTGGATACTAACTATAAAATCACGTAGAACCAACCACAATAATGCCTACCGGGTCATATTGATGTGTTATCTGTTGATAGAAGTGTTTTTGAAATCGGTTCAATTAATTATAAGTCGCATTATATTTCAAATTAGTTACATGTTTTATCTAATATGACAATACCATAAAAAACGTTTTCGTTTCTCTAATATATATCCCATTTCATGCTAAAATGCAAAAAAGGCAAAACCTCCTGAAAGGATTTGCCTTTATGATATTCTATAAGCACAACTTAAAGATGACAATGGAGATATCTTTAGATTACTCTCAAAAAATGAAATTCTTGATACATCCGTTATAAAGTCTAAATAAATAATGGCTAAGTTTAAAAACATTGGACAAGCTCTACAAGCAAAGGATCTTGTCATGAAGAGGTTGGTTTTCGAGCTATCATCATCTTCATATTTTCTTTTGCAACTACCTTTCCGTCCTGATTAACGGTTTCCAGATTAATGAGAAGCCACCCTCTTTCTGCATCCATTTCCTCTTTTTCTCCTACGGTGAATTCTATGTGCAGCGTATCGCCGATATAAACAGGTGCCGTGTATTTTATTGTGGTTCCCATATGGGCCAGACCGGTCCCTTGAAAAACTCCTGTACGTGTGAATAATCCTGAAGAAATTGACGTTGTCAGCAATCCATGAGCTATTTTCTTCTTAAAGGGCGTGGTTTTACAAAATTCGTCATCAGTATGGGGTGGGCTGTAGTCACCTGATAAGCCTGCAAAAAGGACTATGTCCGATTCTGTTATTGTGCGGCCTGAACTTTTATGTTTTTCACCTACATCGGCCTCTTCGAAGTATTTTCCTTTCATATAACGATCCCTTCATTTTATAAGCCGGGTCTCATGATAACCAATCTCAAAAAATAGATTGGGTTCGAAGACAAAGCATCTACCGAGGAGAAAACCATCGGTAGATAGATACATTTTTGAGATAAGTTCTAGTAAGATGATATACATGCAAACAAACCCCCGGTCACAGGGATTTTTGCACCGGTGATGTAGCTCGCTTTTTCTGAAGCCAAAAAAGCCACAGTACTACCCACGTCCTTTTCAGGGTCAGCGGGCCGGCCCAAAGGAACAACATCTGCAAAGTGATCCCGTGCATGTTCAGGAAAGAGTTCCTCTGTCATATTGGTAGGGCTGTAGCCCACAAGCACGGCGTTACATGTCATAACACAGCCTTCTTCATTGATATATCGGGAAAATTCTTTTGCAACTGAAATCGTAAGACCTAAAACCCCTGCTTTTGCCGATATAAAATTAACCATCCCTGTTTCCCCGATTAAAGCATCCGGCGAAGATATGTTTATGACCCTGCCGTACTTCCCCTTGCGCATATGGGGGACTGCTGCCTGAGTGCATAAAAAGGTTCCCTTCAGATCAACATCTATCACCCTGTCCCAGTCTTCCTCTGTCATGTCTTCAAGTAAGGCTGCTTTGCATTCCCCGGCATTATTCACAAGAATATCCAGCCGCCCGAACTCTGTAACAGTAGTTTGGACAAGTATTTCAACCTCGGATTTTTTTGAAACATCTGCCTTGACTGCAATGGCATTGCCCCCCTGTTCTTTTATCATTTTTGCAACTTCATTTGCAGCAGCCCCATCTATATCATTAACAACTATATCTGCCCCTTTTTGAGACAGTCTTAAAGCAATACCCTTTCCGACTCCATTACCCGAGCCGGTAACTATTGCAACTTTACCCTTTAGCATGAGTTCCTCCTTTGTTTCAGGAAATATACGGTGCGCTCAGATGTTCTCCACCACCGGCAGGAATAATTGCTCCTGTAATATACGATGCCTCTTCGGAAGACAGAAAAGCGACAACACCTCCGATATCTTCCTTGGAATCAGCTATCCTGCCCATTACGATAGAATCGCGGAACATTTTGTCTATCTTTTCAGGAACGGCCTGTGTTATCCTTGTATCATTGTAACCTGGCGTAATGCAGTTGCAGGTAATATCACACCCCTCTTTCCTGGACCACATGGCAAATTCCCTGGCCGCTGTAAGGGTGAAACCAAATTGTCCTGCTTTGGCTGTTATATAATTTACCATGCCTATGTTTCCATACCAGGCACCCTCTGAAGAGATGGTAATTACCCTGCCAAACTTGTTTTTACGCATATGTTTTGCTGCAATCTGCGTACAGAAAAATGATCCTTTCAGCATAACATCAATAACATTATCCCACTGCTCTTCAGTCATATTTACCATCATGGCATCTTTATGCGTTCCTGCATTATTCACAAGGATATCAACAGTGCCGAAGGTGTTCACAGTTTCTTCCATCATCCTTTCCACTTCTGTTTTTATAGTGATATCCGCAGTCACACCGATGGCGGTTCCATTTTCCTCCTTTATCATCCTGACCGTTTCGTCTATGGCGTCCGGGGTAGTGCCGTTAACAACCACCGATGCCCCTTCTTCCGCCAACTTAAGGGCAATACCTCTACCGATCCCGCGTGCAGAACCTGTAACTACTGCTGTGCGTCCTTTCAGGCTCACGACTCACCTCCTGCATTGCATGATTAGTTAGTGCCCATCCAGAAATGGTCTTTTTGCCCAATATCTTCGTTATGCTCAAAAAATAATCCTCGGAATATCAAACATATGCCTGTGGTTATTTTTTTCGCATGCCTTGATCTTGAACAAAAATCCTCATTTCTGGATGGACACTATTTAAAAAAATATCCAAGATTTATGGAAACATTACCAAAATAACAGCAAATTATATACCAATTCATTTTACCCAAAAATACAAATAATTATGTATTTTCCTGTTCAGTAACATTAAATAAATCATCCCATAGCTAATTTTTTTTAACTATAGGATCATCGATGAATATTTTATTCAATATTTCAATATAATCTTTAAAAAAATTATATAAAATATCTTCACTCAGACAGACTCTTTTTTAAAGTTTTTTTGAAAACCGATATTTTGCATTCAAACAGTATCACTCACAAGATATACTATTCTTGATTTTTTTCCGGTACTCCAACAATCGCTGCCTGCGGATAATCTTTAAATCCTTTCTATCTACCACTACATTCATACCTGCGACTGGTTTTGTGGCGCAAGCGAACTTCTGCTCGCCATCTATCTCGACGATACAAGCCTGACAGCAGCCTTTACTGTTCTTTTCACGATAGCAAACAGATGGAATCACTATTTTTGTTCGATCAGCAATGTCAATTATATTATTATCAAACGGTGTGACCTTAACTACCTGCCCATCAATTGTGATATTCATGTATTATCTCCCGCATCAATAAAACCAGGACGAAATAGTAAACCCGGCTATAGCACGAATATTTCATTATATTATTTGGCCATACGTTTGGTTTGTCACACTATTACACCTGCACGTCTGGCCAAATAATATGCTTTTTTATCCTAGAATAGTTTTAAGATCCTCATCGGCTGATGCAATCGGTTTGATATCAAAATTTTTCACCAGAACATCCAGTACATTTGGTGTTAAAAAAGCAGGTAGTGAAGGCCCCAGACGAATGTCTTTTATGCCGAGATGAAGCAATGCCAGCAACACGCAAACAGCTTTTTGCTCATACCAGGAAATTATAAGGGACAGAGGTAATTCATTCACACCCACATCAAATGCTTTTGCCAGAGCCAAAGCGATCTGAACAGCTGAATACGAATCATTGCACTGACCGGCGTCTAAAAGACGTGGTATACCACCGATATCACCCAGGTCTTTATCAAAGAAACGGTATTTGCCGCAAGCCAGGGTCAAAATTATGCAATCCATAGGAATTTTTTCTACAAACTCGGTATAGTAATTACGCCCCGGCTTGGCTCCGTCACAACCGGCCACCAGAAAGAAATGTCGAATATCTCCAGATTTAACAGCTTCGATTACTTTGTCCGCAACACCAAGAACAGCATTTCGGGCAAACCCGACCGTAACCTCCTGTTTGACGTTGTCTTCATCAAAGCCTTGAAGTTCGAGGGCTCTGTCAATGACCGGTTTAAAATTTAGATCCGAGATATGGGGAATACCCGGCCAGCCAACCATGCCGCTTGTAAATAAATTCTCTTTATAGACATTTTTGGGACGCTGAATACAATTTGTGGTCATCAAAATTGCACCAGGGAAATCAGCAAATTCTTTGGTCTGCTTTTGCCAGGCTGTACCGAACTGGCCGTAGAAATGCGGATATTCTTTTAGTTTAGGGTAACCGTGAGTTGAGAGCATCTCACCATGGGTATAGATATTAATGCCCTTCCCTTCAGTCTGTTTTAGCAATTCTTCCAGGTCTTTCATATCATGACCCGAAACAAGGATAGCCTTACCCTTCTTGTAACCCAGAGGAACCTTTGTAGGTACCGGGTGACCATATGTGCCGGTATTGCCTGCATCAAGCAGTTCCATAGATTTATAGGCTGCTTCACCGCACCTTAGAGCCATATCGACCCACTCGTCAACGCCCAGATCATCTGATTGAATAGCCGCAAGCCCCTCATGAACATATGCATAAACACTTTCATCTTCCTGCCCTAAAACCAGTGCATGATCAGAATAAGCACTAACGCCTTTAATACCGTAAAGCACAGTATGCTTTAATGATAAAATGTCCGGATTATCACCGGGATAAGTTTTTATTCCGACCTGCTCTCCCTGTTTTACCAAACCATCCAGACTGGTTTCAGGTTCGAAGGTAGCAGGTCCTTCAGACCAGTTAACCTCGCCACCGGCAGAGCCGACTTGTGTTTTTAATTTTTCACGAAGGGTTATAGACTCCCTGATTAAATCCATAAAACGATCAGGATCAAAATCCACATTTGTCAATGTAGAAAAAGCTGCCTTTACAGTGAAAACATTCACGTCATTGTCAGAGACTCCAACCTTTCTTCCTTCCACCGCCACCTGAGAAAGACCCATTAGCGAATAAAGAAGCAGATCCTGCAAAGCGGCAATTTCAGGCATTTTCCCGCAAACTCCCTGTACTGTACAACCTGTGCCTTTAGCGGTTTGTTCACATTGGTAGCAAAACATGTTTGTATTCCTTTCAATTGGGTTAAATTGGGATATCAGTGCTGTATTTTAATTATCCTTTTTAAAAGATTCCTCCCTCTCTCTTTTATATTGATCGTAACTTTGTTGTTCATTGTGATTTGGATCATTGGATGGATTTATTATTCTTTCCCTTGCGTTCATTCCTTCATATATACTTTGATAAACTCTTTCTTTCTCGCATCCGGCTATGAACACTAAGAGAAAAAATATAAATAATAAATATTTTAATTGCATAATTAATTATCCTTTAGAGTTCGTTATGCGGCTACGGTTTTTTCAATTTCACGTGTTCATTTCAAGATGTTTGGGGTTTACTTGAAACTATCTTAAAGCAGGGTTCATAGCAAGGCAAAAAGGATGAAAACAAGAGTAACGCCCAGGCGTGATGAGTATCTTGAACCGCTTTGTAACAACCCCAGGGCACTTAAATTTATTTTGAGATATCTTATAGTTTCTGCAGGACAACAAAAATCACCACCTGAACCGCCAACGGCTGATATGACGAACCGGCGTGTGAACTATAACTTCGTTGTTTTTATTTATCTTTACAATACCCCTTTTAGTGGAAGAAAACCAATGACATCACCATTATTATCCAGAATATCACAACCGTAAAGACTTGATCTGGTAAAAAATATCTTTTCCCGCATGTTGCTTACTAATTCTCTGATTTTTTCAGGGGTTGGATCCGGAACCTCTTCCCAGAATTTTGAAACAAGTTTGCGGCTTTTATCTATCCCTATTATCCCACGTGGTGAGTCTTTGTATTCGACTGTAAATATGAACAAAGATTACTGCTCACCTGCCCCTGTTCTAACTCTAAAGTAGCGGCAGGGTTGCTCCTCAGCTTACCGTAATTGTCAAAAAAAACTGCAAATGTATAATTGACTGAAGTAAGGTCTGTTACCAATATAATTAAACAAATTATAAATAATCTCTTTATAATCTCTTTATTATTTTTTGATTTGTTTCTCATTTCACGCCTCAATTATCGGCACTCCATAAAACTTTAATAACGATAGGCTTGTACCATACCCTAATAAATATCCTTGTTCTTTTATAAGCCTTTCAGTAATAATAAAAATGTATCACATAATAGAAGTTATTTCAAAAAAATGGGGTTCCTGGCAAGGCACAAAGAGGTGAGAAAGCAGATCACAAATATTGAATGAGAGTATTTTGAGCCTGTTTGAAATGCCGTCAGTGGTACTTAGATTATTTAAGAGGATTTAATATGCAAAAACAAACTATCCCGGAGCTATTCAATCTGAAAGGGAAAACAGCCATTGTAACCGGTTCAGGTATGGGAATAGGAGAGGGAATTGCTTTAAGACTTGGAGAAGCAGGGGCTGATGTACTTGTAACCGACATTAATATGGAAGCTGCTGAATTAACTGTCGAGAAAATATGTAATGAAGGTGGAAATGCCAGGGCTATTCATGCTGACAGCTCTTCCCTGGGTGATAGTAAAAAAGTTGTTCGTGAGGCCGTCGATGCCTTTGGCCGTTTAGATATCCTTGTAAACAACGCCGGTAAGTATTTCATGAAATCAGCCCTTTCAGTTACAGAAGAGATGTGGGACGACTTAATGGATATAAACCTTAAAGGGCTGTTTTTCAATTCCCAGGCTGCCGCACAAGAGATGATTAAAGCCGGCAATGGGGGCAGGATCATCAATATAGCGTCCAAAGACGCCTTCCATCCAACCGCTAAAATGGCACCTTATGATGCATCCAAAGGCGGCGTGGCCATGGTGACCAAAACAATGGCACTTGAACTCGCCCCCCACAATATCCTTGTCAATGCAATCGTCCCCGGGGCTGTTGTAACACCCGGAGCCCAGAGGAACCCTGCATCCAAAGCGATTGGAGGAGAACCGCGAGTCCCGTTAAAACGCCTGGGAACACCGGACGACATAGCAAGAGCGGCAATCTTTCTCGCAAGTAATATGTCGGAATATATTACTGGCACTATGGTTGTTGTAGATGGAGGTTTTTTGATTTCTTAGGGCTGCAGTAAAGAACGAAAGGACAAACCTCCATTCTTTGGTTAGATTCTACTTGTTTTGATTGAAGACAATAAAAAACCCACAGCATTTGAAAACGCCATGGGTGTATCTTAAACAGAGTGTCTATTTTCAGGGGAAGATCGATTCAACCCCTTTTACTTCTAATACAAGAACTGAGAACAGGAAAAAGGTTATTTTTATAGTTTAGATAGTCCTACTATATATTGCTCTTTAAACTGTCCCTGATCATTTTTTGTAATGTGTTTGATCTGTGTTTTTGCCTGTTCAACAGGCATTCTCCCTTCTTCGGTATAGTATTCCATATCCAATATGTCACCAATATTCAAATGGCTCAATAGAACAGAATCGTGTGGAACAACAATGCACATCCCTTTTTCAGAAATGTCCCTTAATTTTGACTGATATGGAATATCAAGACCACTTTTTGTAAATTTAACACTATGATATTGATCAGGGGACTTCCTATCATCAACTCTCCTATCGTCTTTGGCGGTGCTATTCTCATCCATATTAAAACCTTATTAAAACCTTTCGCTTAAAAGAGTATTTAGGGGCTTATTATAAACTATAAACCGCCCTTATTTCCTCATACTTCACCTTTCAGTTTTTACCATCTTTATACATTTCACAATTTATATTCACTTATTCTAGCCTTTTTTCTTCATCAAATCAACCATAATCAAAATCCATATTCAAAGGTCACTTCGAAGGGATTCGGTACAGATTTCAAAAATTCTTGCCGGTACCAGATGACATTTAATTGCACTAAGCCAAATCCTCGTGGCTCATTTATCATTAACAATCTTTAGAGGGAGTATTGAGGATTACATCTTTTGCTCTGCCAATTCGGCAGAGCAAAATGTCTGTGTGGGTCTGTGGCTAAACTTATTACTTCTGCAAGATCAGGTTTCAGCATTATAAAAAATCCTGGAGTTTTAACAATCCTATTCCATTCCTCTTTGTTTCAGCCATAACGGAAGATAATGATCATCAACCTGTTTGCTTACTTCAGGAGCTTTTTCCATGAGGTATTTTGCCATTGAAGTGTTTGCAGTAATACTGCCGAAACTATCATCAAATGAAATTATTTTATCGGTTCCGGCAATTTTCAAAGCAAAATCAACTGCGTCTATAAGAGTTTCCGATACTACAGCACTCTCCATAAAAGTAGGATTGGCAGAAGTTCGGTTTAAAAATTCCGCCTGATCATGGCCGACAACAACAGTAGGAATATGCACCGGAATATCTGTTGGCAAACCTGCCCATGCCTGATTTACTACAATGGCTTTTATGGCAGGATTTAAATCCATCATTTGATCAAGGCTCTCTGATTCTCCTGATAAATATTTTTCAACCATTTTGTCTATTCCCATGGCCGAAGGAACATCCAGATCAAAAGGATCGTATTTCCCGTTTTCAAGACATCCGAAAACAATACCGCCCGCATGAAGATAATATCCCCAGCGCCCCCCGTCCCAAACGGCAATACAATCGTCTATTTCAGAAATCAGTCTTAATACCCTGCCGTAGTTATTCAGAAGATCTTTTGCGATTCTTCTATCAAGTCTGTACATATCATTATCAGCATCTACTCCTGTAATTCCATCAGGTGTGGATGTAAGGATACATCCAAAGACAAATTTACTTTGAACAAGCGGCGAATCAAAAATGGCTTTCTGAACAAAATTTGAGTTACGGTTGGTAAAATTACTGTGAAATACTGCACGGGTTTCATAGCGTGCATAATTCATCACAAAAGGTTTTAAGGTACGGTTCAGCATCCGGTGAAAGTAAAGATCCCGAGGCTCGTCATGAAAGGCATGAATGATCCAGTCCCCGTCATAGGCTTTTGCAAGACCGTAAAAGGTACCTATTTCCGTTTCAATAGGCACCCCTTTATCAAAAGGTCTCATGGGGGTTATGCTGGCGTTCAGATAATTTTTTAAATCAAAATATTCTATTATTTCTTTAGCCTCTCTTATTCCCATCCCTGAGGCAAGCCGATAGCGAATATTATTACACCCGGTTCTTTCCCTGACAACTTTTCCAACGGTTTTCAGCATTTCCCGATAATGCAGACCTTCGAGTAGGGAAAATCCGTGTTCGGAGCAAAGTATATTGACCTTGTCGCCGGGCTTTATTTTGTCCATATTTACAATGGACAATTCCTTTTCTGCAATCTTACGGATATCATCAATTCCCTCTTTATGGGAAAATCCCTGCTTAATTTCGGGAAACAAATCTCTCATACTAATTGCTGCCATATCCGGGAGATCGGAAGACCGCGTTTCACGAATCTTGGGGCCGTACATTGAAGGCATTACTTCAGGCGGTGAAAGTTCAGGATTAAACATTTTATTTCTCCTTATAAATAAAATTGATTAAAAAAGTTCACCGAATCGATAAACAGGATGTTCTGATTTAATACTTTCAGGAACATCGTCCGCCATAAGTGTCATATTGTGCCACCTGGGATCATCTTCAATAATTATATCTGCTGCCGCAAACATTCGAAAAACAATTGCAATACAATATACACCGCATCCTGCCCCGGTACCTGTCATAAGAACAATATCTTCGGGCGATTTAGCACCTTTGATAATAGCTGCAGCAATCTCTTTTGGCGTTGTTTTCGTGCAGGGACATATTGATATATCAGGCATTACCCCGGCCTTTTCACAAAGCTGCTGGATTTCCAATTGATCTACTGTATCCGGATCGGTGAAAATTGTAATGGGCTCTGTTCGTTCTATAAGTTGAACAGCCCCTTCCCCGCATGCTTCATAACATTTCCCGCATGCAACACAACGGTCCTCATCTACTACCGCTTTTTTTTCAACAACTTTAATTGCACCGCTCGGACAATATTTTTCACAATGCTTGTCACCGTTGCATTTTTCACTGTCTACTTTTGATAAATATTTTACTATCTTCATTTTTCCTCCGGTATTAATCCAACCGTAATCTGAAATGAATAATGGAGTAATTTATTTAGTAATAGATTATACTTTTTCTAAAATCTTTACTTTTATGAGTATATTATTTTTCAAGATAACCGGAAACAACTTCAGAACAATTTATCGCGCTCTTTGCAGCAAGCTGAATACCAACATACCCTTTCCCCACATCAGCCCCCACATGAAACAATCCCGGAACCGGGCAATCAATTGAAGGCCTGTTATCCCCAACCTGACCAACTTTTTGAGCAAGCCCGATAACATTTGGTTTTGGATGGCCACAGAACGCTTTCATTGCACTGCCTTTTATAACGTCAACCCATAGAACCTTTTCCTTTAATCCCGGAAAGATCAGATCAAGAACATTTACCCAGGCTTCCATAGATTCTTTCATTGTAAATCCGCGAAAGAGATTCGCATCAAAATTTACCAACTGTTTTCCAGGGGGTACAACCGAAGGATCCATGCTTGATGTAACTGTCATATAAAATCCTACCTGGGACAGGACTTTCTGTTTTTCTTCTTCTGACGCTGTTTCAAAATCAATCGGGTCCATCTGCTGATCCCCGAACCCTGCAGTAGGAATTGCAAACAGCCATGCCTGCTTAATTACCGGTTCATCAAGAAGTATATGAAGTGTAAGTTCATTAGCGCAAAATTCATCGTTAAATGAGCCGTATTTTAAATTATCCACATATTCGTAATAGTCTTTCGTAAATGAACCTTCAGGGGCAAGCTTATTTATTGTTGTTTTAATACCTGCATTTGAGATAACGGCACGGGATCTTATTTCATCACCGTTTCTCAATTTAACACCTACGGCTGTGCCATCTTCAATTATAACTTCCTGAACGGATGATCTTGATTTTACATCTCCGCCGTTTTCTCTGATTATATCGGCAAGTGTATCGGCTATAACACAACATCCTCCAATAGGATATCCGACATCACCTTCAATATGCCAGCCCTTGATCATACGCATCATTTCCCCGGTGCTTGCTTCCTCCAGGCCCAACCCGCCGGTCATCAAACACCGGCTTGCGTTCAGGATCATAACCATTTCATTATCACTGTTTTTTTGAAGCCATTCTATATAAGGCGTGTCATCCAGCTCTTTGCATTCCTCTTCACTAGTTTTATATATCTGCTGGTCAAGAGCCACAACATCGTCAACATCTTTATCGGACATCCCCATGCCTTTATAAGCGATTCGAATCTCCTCTTCTGTTGCATAACTGGGGTCAGGGTAGATATAAGATTTGCCGCCGAGAATTAATACAGGACGATTGGCAGGATCAATTCGCCAATATTTTATAGCATCCGGCTTTCCAATCTTTTTTAAAATATCACTTAAAGGACCTCTCTCGGTTTCTCCCACCATGTGAATAAATGTATCCACAATACATCCGTCTTTTTTATAGCTGGATGCCCTTCCGCCAAGAAGGTAATGTTTTTCAAGAACCAGGGTTTTATAACCGGCATTGCTCAATAATGCTCCGCATGTAATCCCCCCGATACCGGAACCGATAATAATGACATCATAATCTTTGCCCATTGCTGCCTCCATATTCTCGTATATGATTTTTTACAAAAAAACTTAAATGACAGAATATTCCTGACTAACCAACAGGTTCATATGGTGATTGATCAGGAGATGATAGATTAGGTTTGCAAATTGACTTTCCTACTCAAAAAACCTGTTTTTTGTCTTATATTATAGAAATAATAGATATTTAAAACAAAATTTCGAAAAATTCAGGGTCTTGTTTTATTCATTAATTAAACACACACCTGTATTTAGCAGACAATAAAAAAATAGTAACCTTACATCCTTTACATTGCAAGTATTTTTCATTTTAGGAATGTAGAAAAGTCAGAAGGGAAATCATTATTTTAGTGCCGATCTGTAAAACACATCCATCATCAATATGGCCGGTCAATCCGGACTCCAACCCAATCTGTATTTTTGAGATGGGTTCAATATTTTTCTTCACCGACAGAAATTTTATTAACCCTAATTAAATATAAATTATGGTACTGTCAACAAACAGGAAAAAAAGCGGGACACTGTTACTATAATTTGGTATGAAAAGAGATTTGAAAGATGTTTATCAAGTAATCAAATATACTCACACCTTTCATTTATCCACTTTCGAGAAATGGGGTAAATATATGACCTGGTACAGTGAAAAAAAGAAACTTTTAATTACAATCACCTTACTTCTTGCTACGGGTTTTATAATTACAAGTTTTACCAGTTTTTTTATTTCCCGCAAATCATTACGTTCTGAAATATCACTCAACGAGCTCCCCCTGACAAGCGACAATATATATTCAGAAATCCAAAAAGACCTACTTCGCCCTATATTCATTTCTTCCCTAATGGCATCAAACACATTTCTAAAGGACTGGGTGATAGGTGGTGAAGTCGTAGAACAACAAATAACAAAATACCTTAAGGAAATTAAGACAAAATACAATACCATCACAAGTTTCTTTGTCTCCGATAAAACCATGAACTATTATCACACTGACGGAATACTGAAGAAAGTATCTCCGAATGAGAATCGTGATATTTGGTATTACAGAGTCAAGGATATGAGGGATGACTATGAAATTAACGTTGATCTCGATTTAGCTAACAAAGATGCGATGACCATTTTTGTTAATTACCGCGTCTTTGATTATGACAATAATTATATTGGCGCGACCGGAGTCGGCCTCACAGTTAGCAAGGTTAAGAAATTGATAGATACCTACCAACAGAAATACAACCGTAATATATATTTTATTGACAAAAACGGGGGAATAAAATTATCCGGAGCTGGCTTTGGTAATTCTATCAGAAATATTTCCCAACTCGAATATTACGCCCAATTTGAAAATAATTTCAGTATGAAACCTGAAAGTTCATTTACGTACAAGAAAGATGGTAATGTAATACACACAAATATTCGTTACATTGAGGAGTTTGATTGGTTTCTTGTAGTCGAACAACCGGAACGGGAAGCAATAAAAAAGATTTTTTCAACCCTGTTAATTAATCTTGTCATTTGTCTTTTTATAACAAATATAGTTTTAGTGCTCATAAATATATCTGTAACTGCTTACCAGAAAAGAATAGAAACATTACGGGGCATTGTACCAATATGTTCCTTTTGCAAACAAATAAGGGATGATAAAGGATATTGGAATAGGGTCGAGTTATTTGTGGAAAAACATACCGAAGCAAAATTCAGTCATTCCATATGTCCACCCTGTATGGAGGAGCATTACCCCGAAGAATATAAATCTATTGAAATAGATAGAAAAAACGGTAAAATATAATTCTTTTAGGAACCTTAATTATATAAAGGTTCCAAGTAGAGTATGTTTATATTTGAATCCTGGAGGAAGATTATGAAAAGTAAAGTCTTAATCGTAGACGATGAATCAATGATCCGATCCACATTGAAAAGTGTTCTTTCAAGAGAACCTTACGATGTAATCTGTGCGGATTCTGGTGAAGAGGCTCTTGCAATCTTGGAAAAGGAGGAAATTGACCTGATAATAACAGATGAAATGATGCCTGGCATGACCGGCATCGAGCTTCTCGCAATTACCAGAAAAAAATATCCGGACACCTTCAGGATGATACTTACAGGATTTGCAAACCTTGATTCAGCAATTACTGCCATAAACAAAGGAGAAGTATACAGATTCTTCACAAAGCCATGCAACATAGATGATTTGATTGAAGCGATTCGACAGGCACTCGAACACAGAGAATTGAAAAGGGAAAACTTACGCCTTATTGAGAAAATAAATGAGCAGTCAAAAACCATCAGTGAACTTGAAAAGAAACAGCCTGGGATCACAAAAGTAAAAAGGGATGGTAACGGGGCTGTAATTATTGAAGATTTTTAGTTGGCCGGCAGTAATATTTTTCACAAGCTTATTAACGTTGATGAACTATTAAAGAATATAGCTGATGGCTAATTAAAATCATTTATTACTTTAATTCAAATCGAAGATCCCATAATTTGAGTCTTAAGTATAAACCTTAGAAAATGAGACCTTAATATGAAAAAAATATTGGTAGTCGATAACGATCTCATCATGCTTGGGATAATATCGAGATTCCTTGAAGAAAAAGGGCATGAAGTATTAACGGCAAAAAATGGCATTAAAGCGCTTGATATTCTTAAGACCTACAATCCTGACACTATTTTTATTGATCTAATAATGCCCAATATAGATGGGGAATTGTTATGCAGGGCTATTAGGGGCATGGAAAAATTTAAAGACGTTTATCTGATCATACTTTTCGCCATTTCTGCTGAAGAGTGGGTAGATATTAATAAGTTCGGGGCAAACGCTTGTATTGCCAAGGGTCCATTTGATGAAATGTCTGAACACATTACAACTGCTCTTGAAGAACCGGAAATTACAAGTGAACGATGCTTATCAGGTGAAATACTCGGGCTCGAGGGT
Organism: Desulfobacterales bacterium; assembly: GCA_018693105.1. GTDB lineage: Bacteria > Desulfobacterota > Desulfobacteria > Desulfobacterales > SURF-7 > JABHLN01. Next base: position 49,659 of record JABHLN010000009.1, read on the forward strand.
GTTTATCCCCGTGGCATAACCGAGGAGCTTCTTTCAGTAAAAAAGCATTTTGAAGTTATATTGGATAAAATGTCCGATGGTATTATTGAAGTTAATCCAGAAAGGAGAGTTATTTACGCTAATTCAGCTATATATTCAATGATAGATATTCCAGAAAAAAATTTATTAGGAACCAATTTTGTTGATTTATTTTCAGGCGATGAACACAAACGAGTATGCGATCTAATGGTGAAAATAGACGAAAGAACAAAAAAAATAACCAAGAACTCTCCATTAAGACTAAATGAATATTATATCACTTTAGACATCATACCTCTGGATAAAGACAAGAATAAATTGCTAATTATTTTAAGCGATGTGACTGAACAACACCAGGCAGAAGATGCCCTTAGAGAGAGTGAAGAAAGATTTAGATATTTGTCTGATGCTGCATATGAAGCAATAATTATTTTAAAAACGGGTATATGTGTTGATGTAAATAATGCAGCAGTAAATATGTTTGGATTAACCAGAGATGAATTTATAGGTAGTCCTGGTACAAAATTTATGGCTCCAGAATCAATCGAACTTTTAAGACAAAACAATATTCAGGATATTGTTCTGCCTTATGAATCAATCGCTCAAAGAAAAGATGGAACAAAATTTTCCATAGAAATTCAGGCACAAGAATTTTCTTATAAGGGTGAAACTGTTCAAGTTACAGCTATCAGGGACATAACCTACAACAAGCAGGCAGAGGAAGCGTTAAGAGAGAGCGAAGAAGCTCATCGAACCCTGGTAAAAGGACTGCCGGACATCGTGATGCGCCTGGACGGCGAGGGACGACACCTGTTCGTTTCCGAAAATGTGGAGGATATTGTAGACATCCCGTCTTCCAAATTCATTGGAAAGACACATAGAGAACTGGGATTTCCCGAAGCTGATTGCAAGTTATGGAGTGATTCGATCCGTAAAGTTTTCAACAACGGGGAGCAATTGGAGGGAGAATTAAAATACCGTGGGAAACGTGGGGTAAAGATTTTCAACTGGAGACTCCTGCCGGAACAAGATTCTAACAGCGGTGTTAACTCTGTACTCTCTCTCAGCCGAGATATTACCGACCATCGCCGGGCTGAAAAGGACTATCGAACTCTATTCCGGGAGATGTTGAACGGCTTCTCCTTATGCAAGGTTATATGCGATGCACAGAACAGACCTGTGGATTACCGCTTCATATCAGTAAACCCGGCATTCGATAAAATGACAGGACTGCAAGGGGAAGATGTTGTGGGCAAGACCGTCCTCGATGTAATACCAGACGCTGATCCTTTTTGGATAAATACTTTAGGTAGAGTAGCTCTGACAGGAGAACCGGTCTCATGCGAACACTACGCCAGGGGATTGGGGAAATACTTTGAGGTAACGGCCTTTAGCCCAGCTCCATTACATTTCGCCTGCGTCTTTGTGGATAACACCGAACGCAATGAGATGGAATCCCGCCTTCAACAATCCCAGAAGATGGAATACATAGGTACTCTTGCCGGAGGGATTGCCCACGATTTCAATAATATTCTTTTTCCAATTATGGGTTTTTCTGAAATTATGTTGAAAGAATTACCTGAAGACAGCTCTTCCAGAAATTATGTCAAAGAGATTTTACAGGGAACAATACGCGCCAGAGACTTGGTAAAACAGATTCTTCTATTCAGCAGTCAATCAAATGAAAAACTAAAACCAGTCAAGGTTCAGTTAATTATCAACGAGGTATTAAAATTAATCAAATATTCCCTGCCGGCTACAATTGAAATCAAACAGGATATCAACAACAATTGCGGTTTGGTCAAAGCAGATACAACCCAGATTCATCAGGTTGCCATGAATCTTATTACCAATTCCTATCAGGCAATGGAGGATAAAGGCGGTATACTTGAAGTCACCTTAAAAGAGGTTGAGTTAAGTATTAACGATTTGACAGATCCGAACATGACTCCTGGGTCATATGTTTGCTTGTCAGTAGCTGATAATGGACCCGGCATCGATCAGTCAGTTATGGCCCGTATATTTGAACCTTATTTCACTACCAAGGAAAATGGAAAAGGTACGGGGTTGGGACTTGCTATAGTACATGGTATTGTAAAAAATAATTATGGAGATATAAGGGTTTACAGCGAATCAGGCCAAGGAACTGTATTTCATATTTACCTGCCTTTACTCAAAGGCCAGGCTGAAACCGAACAAGTATTTACCACTACGCATATACCAAAAGGAAAGGAACGAATCTTAATTGTCGATGATGAGTATCCGGTTGTTCGCGTGGAAAGACAAATGCTGGAACAGCTTGGTTATGATGTTACCGAAAGAACCAACAGCATTGAGGCACTGAAAACGTTTAAAGCGGCGCCTGAAAATTTCGACCTTATCATAACTGACATGACCATGCCTAATATGACCGGTCTTCAGCTTGCAAAAAAGATTATGGAGATCAGACCTGAAACTCCAATAATAATTTGCACCGGCTTCAACAAAAAGATCGATGTGAAAAAAGCAACGGCAGCAGGCATTAGCGGATTTATCATGAAGCCGGTAGTTATGAACGAATTTGCTAAGAAAATACGGGAAGTTCTTGATTAATAGAAGTTATTTTAAAATAAATCAAGTGCGACTTGCGACGTTACAAAGAGGTTCATAACACCCGCACTACCTGTATGGTCTATTTTCTCGCTTCTTTGTGCCTTGGCAGAAGCCTCGGTCTTTTTTAAGATAGATTATAGTATGATTCCATTATTTCTTTTCTATTCATAAACCACATGGAGAGCACGATGAAAGTTATAGCAATCAACGGCAGCCCGAAAGTAGATGACGGGAATACTGCAAGAATTCTGAACTCTTTCCTTGACGGAATGAAAGAATCAGGTGCTGAAGTCGAACTTTTTCATACAAGGAAATTAAAAATAAAACCGTGTCTGGGTGAATTTCACTGCTGGTTCAATACACCAGGGAAATGCCTGCATGATGATGATATGGGTATGCTCATTCCCAAGCTTGAAGAGGCCGATATAACTATTTATTCAACACCGCTTTATGCTGACGGTGTGAGTGGTCCCCTAAAAAACCTCATTGACCGCCAGATACCAAGGGGCAATCCCAAGCTTGAGTTCCGTGATGGAGAATGCCGGCATCCACCGTGCAAAAACCAGAAACCCGGAAAACTTGTTCTCGTATCAAGCTGCGGCCTGTGGGAAATGTCCCATTTTGATCCGGTTCTTGTGCATATGAAAGCATATTGTAAGAATATGATGTGGGACTTTATGGGTGCTCTTCTCCGCCCCCATGCACCTGCGATGGGTTTTCTCGACGAACGCGGGGAAAAATATGACGACATTTTTGAGGCGGCAAAAGAGGCCGGGAAACAATTGATAACCGAGGGTATGATGTCTGAGAAAAACATTGAAACTGTCAGTCGTGAACTGATGCCCCCTGAGGAATTTGTTGACAGTCTGAATGAATTGGTACAGACGATATTTCAAGCAATGAAAAAGTGATGGTGTAATAGTATCATAAATCAGTACATACTCGGAATAAACCGCTATTATTTATGCCTTTTTTAGGAGTATCATTACTGAATATTCTTATATATTCTCACATATTCACATAAATTATTGACTTATAATGGTAGATTGAATACTGGCTGATTAAATCAGCTACCTGTTAACCCCCACATGATTAGGACCGAATTTTAAATATTATAAAAAAACCAGAAAAACTATTTCTATTCAGTCGACAAATTATTTTTTAATCAGTATTAAATATCACAGGTATTTTCTTATCCTTTCTCAATTATTGATAATTTACACCTTTATTTCAGGTTTTATAAAAATTTATATACCTCCCCCCCCCATAGTTGTCTGGTTTGAATTTTCTATTGCTTTCAGTAATGACAGTACATATAATCAAAATCCAAAAAATTACAAATTTATAGGAGATAAAAAATGGGCGGTAAAACCAAAATAAGGCAATTTGTCCAAAGAGTATTAGACAGAAAGCAAATAAAAAAACACGAAGAAATATATGGGGAATTTGATAAGAATAACTACAATAGTTTTTCTGTTGGTAACCTTCCAAGTGAATCCGGCTTTTATTGGGGGGAACTTATTAAATGGGCGACAGATATTAATCCTGAATGTGTCTTATTTGTTGGAGAAAATAAAAGTACTGCAAAAATTTTAAAGGATAAAATAAATGCAGGTAAAGTTTTAACAGCTGGGTTATCAGATGTAGACTATAAGTGGAATTTCGAAGAGGATTTTCCTGTAATTGAAAAGAAAATAG
>JABHLN010000090.1 GCA_018693105.1 Desulfobacterales bacterium
CATGGAGGTAAAAACTGTTGTCAGCCCAAAAACTGAAATTATAAAACTTATAGAAGAGTTTTTCGGTTTTAAACGGTCTATAGCTGCGGCAGAAAATGAATTTGATACACCTTCAGTGGATCTCGGAAACCTTGAACAATATGTGGAACTAAAGTCAGCCGATGAACTTCCTTCTAACGACCTTCATATTGTAAATGCGGTCAACCATCTTTTTATATATGCTTTTGACCAGAGAGCAAGTGATATTCATATTGAACCAAAAAGAGATGTCAGCCTTGTTCGCATGAGGATAGACGGTGTTTTGCATACTGTTTATAAACTCCCCAAAAAAGTCCACTTTGCAATCATAAGCAGAATTAAGAACCTTTCCAGGCTTGATATGGCTGAAAAAAGGCGTCCTCAGGACGGCCGCATCAAAACAGACAAGGAAGGGGTAGAAGTGGAAATGCGTATTTCAACTCTTCCGGTTGCATTTGGTGAAAAAATTGTTATGAGGATTATGGACCCGGATATTCTGTTCCAGGATACTAAAAATCTTGGATTTACAACCGAAGGTCTTGATAGATTTAACAGGTTTGTTAATATGCCCCATGGAATCGGACTGGTAACAGGTCCCACAGGAAGCGGTAAATCAACAACTCTTTATTCTACTTTGAGGAGGATTGCCACTCCGGAAATAAATGTTACCACAATTGAAGATCCTATTGAAATGGTGCATGAAGAGTTTAACCAGATCGCCGTACAGCCGGCTGTGGATATCACTTTTTCATCTGTTTTAAGATATATTTTGCGCCAGGATCCTGATATAATAATGATCGGTGAGATGAGAGATCTTGAAACAGCAGAAAATGCCATACAGGCAGCACTTACAGGTCACCTTGTATTATCAACCCTTCATACAAATGATGCGCCCTCTTCTATTACACGGCTCATTGATCTGGGAGTCCCTGCATTTTTAATCCAGGCTTCACTTGTTGGAATACTTGCACAGCGCCTTGTAAGGACAATATGTGAATATTGCAAGGAACCGTTTGAAATTGAATCCGAAAAACTGAAGAGAATGGGACTTGATGTTGGTAAAAAAGGGAAGCTCTCTCTTAACTATGGGAAAGGATGTGTTAAATGTCGAGGGACAGGATATAAAGGTCGAAAAGGGATTTTTGAAGTACTTCCCTATACAGAAGGACTAAGGAAACTTACTACTGCCGATCCTGATATGTCAGCAATAAAGGCGCTGGCAACAAAGGAAGGAATGGTTTCACTAAGGCAGAATGGGATTAAAAGGATGATGGAGGGAACGACCACATACAAAGAAATTCTAAGAGTTACATGGGATAATTTTTAATGTAAATTTTGAGTTTATTTTCTCAGGAACGCTAAAGCCGATAAGGTTGATCTTATCGGCTTTTCTGTGTTCTATTCAGTCAGAAATTTTGTGTTGAACAATGCGTTGTTGTGAATACTTCGCGTGGAGTTTGTAATCGAAACAGTTGATGTCTCATCTTTTGTGTCAAGGACAAAAAATGAACCATAGATAGTAGGTGAAAGAAGTACTACCTCCTTTGTCTTTGAATCTTTATAGGTATTCTCAAGATAAATTGAATACCATTGTCCCTGCCTTATACCGTCTTTGCTGCCTTTGTCAATATAAGCTATTGATGTCTCGCCGAACATAACCGGATTATCAGCTGCAGAAATAATTTTTCCTGAGATTGAATTACCGGACCCTTTTTCCTGCAGAGGTTCCATTGGGATTTTAGTTGAGCGAATTTCATACGGTGTAAGACGATCATAAAGCTCTATTTGGCGATAAGCTTCTTTTACTATTCCCTCAGAATATCCTTCTTCGGGGTCATTACTAAGTACAATTTCAATAACACCAACTAATACATATTCTGTCCCGATGTACTTTCTTGTTTGATCATCTATATGTTCCTTTGTTCTGAAAACAGTATGCCTGCTTCCTAATATTAGGGGGTCTGCATCATTCTGACGGATATAGACCCTGTCGTCCATGCTGGCCATTACTTTATCGTCTTTTACTTTGAAAATGTATGGCTCTTTATAATTTTTGCAATTTCCTTTCAGATTTGCTTTTTGTTCATTTTTACTTTCTACTTTAAGGTAACCTATGGTATCGATTTTTGGATATTTAAAATATTCGATTTTTATTTCCGGTTCTTCCACTACAGCTTGTTCCTCCGGTTGTGCTTTTACCTCTTCAACAGCTTCTGGTACGACCGTTAACTGTTTATGTCTGAAGAGATGAAGGCGGTTTCCAGGGAATATAAGATGGGGGTTCATAACCTGTTTACTGTTCATTTCCCATAATTCAGGCCATACCCAGGGGGAGCCAAAGAATTTTTCAGAAATATCCCACAGGGTGTCACCACTTTTAACAGTGTATTTAATACCCATCTCAGGCCCTTCGGATACAATTTTTTCTTCCGCATATGCTGCCAAAGGGATGCTGGTAATTATTACAACCGAACACAATATTGCAAAAAAACGTGCAGAGATTTTTTTATGCATATGATGCTCCATTTGTTTTTAATTGTTATTAGTAGGTTATAGACTTTATTCAATATTTTACTTATTATCCTGTTTCTTTGATATTTGTCAAGCTATTAGACAAATTTGTTGATAAAAGTCTCTAAATTCTTTAGAAATTTCAGAAGAATGATTTAAAAAATAAAAAAGTAAGTATTAAAGCAAAATGGGGGATTACATGGAGAATATTATAAACCTGCTATTTGAAGCAAAAATGTTAAAAAACATACCTAGATCGGGTTATCATTTTCTAGGTACCGGAAAGGAGTCTGTTGCCGAGCATTCGTTTATTATTACATTCATTGCTTATGTAATGTCCAAAATGGTTCCTGAAGTAGATGAGCTTAGACTTATATCAATGTGCCTTCTTCATGATTTACCGGAAACCAGAATAGGTGACCTGAACTATGTTCAGAAAAAGTATGTAACTGCTAATGAAAGTAAAGCTATTGAAGATATTACACGCGATATTCCTTTTGGAACTTCTATGACTGAACTTATTGATGAGTTCAACAGATGCGAATCAATTGAGGCAAAACTTGCACGGGATGCAGACCAGATTTCATTTATACTTGATTTAAAAGCTTTGTCCGATTCAGGCAACAGGTCATCCGGGAAATGGATTTCTCACATTTTGGGACGTCTTAAAACAGAAACAGGGAAAAAAATTACTGAAGTAATATTACGCACTGAGGCGGATTCGTGGTGGTTCAAAGATTTTTAATGATGGCTTCGTAAAAAGTCCAATATCTGCGTTGCGCTACTTCCCTTGTCATTGCGGCGTACGATAAGTACGCCTCATTCCTCGGGATTTGCGGCGCCTTGATCTTGAACTTTTTACTTTGCCATCCCAAATTGACTTTTTACGAGTTAATCAAAGTTTAATTGGTTTAACTAATAAAACTAATCGAACTAATAAAACCAATTAAACTAACTATTTCTGTAAAGACAGAAAAGCCGTCTTTTTTTAAAGAACATGATATATAAACCGGATAATAATAATAAAAAATTACGGGCAATAACCCATCCTGCATGGGTAAAATCTCCCGAGGTGTTAAATGATAAACACCCGCAGTCAAATTCAATACCTCTTATGAGGTTAATTGTCAGTATAATAATAAAGAGAGTGAGCATTCCGTTTATAATAGCTGCGGCCGGTTTCGGGAAAACCCCTAAAACCAGGCATATGCCGGTAACAAGCTCCATGAACGGGAGAACTATTGCAATAATATTGATAAAATAATGGGGGAAAAGGTAATAACCGTATATTATTTTCGCAAAGCCGGCAGGATTAATAATTTTATGTGTGCTGGAATATATGAAAAGAATACCCAGTGAACATCTCAATATCAGTTCTACCCAGCTGTTGTTTAACATTTTATCAAAGATATTATTCAACCGGATAGCCCTCCTTTTTCCATTCGGGATACCCGTCGATAAATACTTTTACTTTTTCATACCCCTCGTCAATGAGAAGTTGTGCCAGTTCATGGCTATCCTGACACTCCCTTCCAGAGCAATATGTTATAATCAATGTAGATGTCGGGTATTTTGAGATGAAATCATCAATGATGTCATAAAAAATAGTCAACGGAATTGAAACTGCGCCTTTTATGTGCCCCTCTTTGTAAAGTTCACTCATGCGGGCGTCAACAAAAACGGCTTTTCCACTGTCAAAAATCTTTTTTGCAGATACCACATAATTAATTTCAAGTCCGTGATCGACATTTTTTTCCGGGGAAATAACACCAATGGAAGTATCCCATTCACCGAAAACAGGAATTCCTCGTGGGGAAAAATAGTTTACGGTAAAGGCCAGAGTGATTGTGAATACAACAAGGGTGATAATTTTTTTTGTTATATCTTTAAACGGGCTAAGGTGTCTTTCATGACCTGTCATCATGCAGCCTATTATGAATTCATTGTGGACTTTTTACGAGTTAATCAAGTTCTGGTGGCATTGTAACTGATGCTTTATAGTGTTTGTCTAAACGATATAAAGCATACACGCCCTCTATAGAGGGCGTTGTGGTGCCGTCAGTTTTTTATGTTTCAACAGGAGTTCAAACCATTCGGAAAACAGCAATACAAGATCTTTACTTTCAGGTTTTCCTATTTCCTTAAGGCCATTCTCCACTTCATTAAGTGCCTTATGGTACTCTTCCCTGTCAGGTTCATTTTTTAAAAGATGTCTATATATTTCTGCAGATTTTTCCAGATAGCCCTGAGAGGCGTAGACCTTTGCCATTGTTGCTGTATAAAGGCTCTTGTTATCATTCATTGGCAGACTCTCCGTTCTTTCTTATCTTTAATATGACCTCATTTTTTCTTATCATACCAAGTTCCTGTCTTGCAATGTCTTCAATATATTTCGGGTCATCTTTTGTTCTTTTAATTTTTCGATACAGAACCAGGTTTTCATTATTGATTTTAGCATTTTCTGATAAAAGGCTGTCTCGTTTTTTTTTCATCTCGTTCAGATCTATAAACCCCTTTTCGGAGAATATTATAATAATGAGCATGGCAAACAGCAATATACTGATAAGAGCAAAAATAATTTTCTGGACCATGCTCATTCTTTTATAAACCTCTTTTTTACAACACCAATAACATCATAAAGTTCATGGCTCTTGAAAAATATGGAAAGAAGAATATACGTAATTACTCCGGCAGCGATACCACCCATGAGCCCGGGCAATAGAATTGACAAATCGGTTTTATCATCCGATATTAATAAATCGGGTATTAAAAATTGAATAACCCACATGACAACTATACCCATTATGACTGAACATGCAAACGATTTGAATGTTGATATAATAATTTTTTTCCACCCCAGAGAACCCAGCTTTTTTCTTAAAGCAACAATAAGGAGACAGAAATTTATAATAGAAGCAAGTGATGTGGCAAGTGCAAGACCACAGTGACTTAGATGCTTCATAAGAATTATTCCAAGTGCTATATTTGAGATAATTGATATGATCCCTATACGTACAGGTGTTTTTGTGTCTTTTAATGCATAGAATGTAGGAACAATGACGCGAACTGCTGAAACAGCCCAGAGTCCTGCACAATAATACAGAAGGGCATCTGCTGTATAAATAACAGATTCAGCAGTGAATGCCCCTCTTTGAAACAATAATGCAATAATTGGTTTTCTTAATACAATCAGGCCTACCATTGAAGGCAGGGTTATAAAAAATATAAGCCGTATTGAGTAAGCAAAAGTGTCTCTTAATGCATGAAAGTCATTATTTGCGGCATGCCTTGAAAGGCTTGGCAGTATGGCTGTACCAATTGATATTGCAAAAACACCAAGTGGAAACTGAACAAGTCTGTCTGAATAATAAAGGTATGTAATGCTGCCTCCAGGGAGCAGGGACGCAAGAAAGGTTCCCACAAGAATATTTATCTGGTATACCGCAGCTCCAAATACTGCCGGGATCATTAATACCCCTATCTTTTTCAGTCCCGGATGATAAATTTTTGCTTTCTGCCAGAAATAAAACCCGTTTTTGACAAGAAACGGTATTTGAAATGAAAGCTGCAATACACCACCTGCAAGAACTCCAACTGCAAGTCCGATAATTCTAAACCTGTCATCATCAGATATGTATGATGCGATATACATTGCTGCAATCATAGATATATTAAGAAGGAGAGGGGCCAGAGCAGGTGAAGCGAAATGGTTTAGTGCATTTAGTATTCCCATACATAATGCCATGAGGCATATGAAGAATATATACGGAAACATTATACGGGTTAAGGTGACAGTAAGGCTTAGTTTTTCGGGATGAAAACCATGTGTTATTATATCCATAAGCTGCGGGGCAAAAAGCACTCCAGCAATAGCTGTAATAGCTAATATAATGGATAAAAGCCTTAACGCAGATCTTGCCAGCTCAAAGGCGTCATCTCTGCCTTTTTCGGTAATGTATTCCGTGAAAACCGGTATAAAAGCTATTGTAAGTGAACCTTCGGCAAAAAGTCTCCTGAACAGGTTTGGTATTCTGAAAGCCGCTATAAAAGCATCTGAGAAAAAACCGGCACCGAAAAAAGCTGCCATAACCATATCACGAATATATCCGAAAATACGGCTTAAAAAAGTTGCTCCGCCTACAATACCTGCAGCCCTCGTTAATTTGCTTTTTTCCGACATAATTTAATGATAATTCTTCTGTAAAAATGAATATATCAGGGGCGGGAGTTTCTTAAATCCACTCCGCTTTTGCTTTAGGTTTGTTGAAAAAACACCCTGATTGCTGAAATATACCCTGCCTCATATAACATCATGCGTACAATGACAAGTTTACAATATATCGGACTGTTATTTAAAGTGCAATAATATGTAAAATTCGATATTTTCAACAGAATAATTAGTTTGTGTCCATCCAGAAATGAAATTTTTTTTCAAGATCGAGGCATGCGAAAAAAATAACCACAGGTATATGTTTGATATTCCGAGGATTATTTTTTGAGCATAACGAAGATATTGGGCAAAAAGACCATTTCTGGGTTGGCAATAGCTTATAGTTAATTCTGATCAGACCAGGGTTCTCTTAACCGATCAAACCAATCTAACCAATACATCGGTTATACTTTTTACGATTTCAACAGTACTTATTACACTAAATTTGTGTTTTTTATACACAACTTGTGTATTTTTCTTGACAGTTGCACCTTGATTATGTAATTTAGCTAATTCAATTATTTAATAAAAGGAGTTAAAAAGTTGGCAAACCATAAATCTGCAAAAAAACGTGCAAAACAGAATGTAATAAGGCGTATGCGTAATAATTCCGTTAGGACAAGAATCAGGAATGCTGTTAACAATTTTCAAATGGAAGCAGGTAATGGATCGCCTGAAGCTGCTGCCGGACTTGATGAGATAAAATCCCTTATTGATAAGGCTGCTAAAAAAGGTGTTTACCACAAAAAAAATGCATCAAGAAAAATTTCCCGTCTTTCCAAACTTGTAAACAGGGTTTCAGCTTAGAACTAAAATAATAAAAGGTATGCCTAATTACCGGCATACCTTTTTTGTATTGTTTCCTTATTATTTCATATAGTTTTTTATTCTATCCTTTTTTTATCCAAAGACATTAAAAATTTTCAGTCATCCTGTTATAGATCTTTTCTGCAAGCCTTTTAGATAAAGTTTTAATAGCTTCTTTCCTGTTTTGATCTGTTCTATGCTTGTCTCCCTGCTGTACATCAAATGTCTCAGAACCTGAAATATCATTTGGGCCCCATATTACATTTCCACCTTTTGATGAAAGCCTGATTTTCACATTGACCCTGACCCGTCTTTCCTGTGTTGTGTATGAATTGACATGTGAAACCGTGTTTGTGCTTACTTCTGAAATTTTCCCCGAAAGTTCTGCATCCGCATTTCCCGGATTTGTTACAAGATTTTTGTTGATTCTTGTAAATTCATAAATAAGATCATTTGTTATCACATTTTCAATTCCGGTTTCTGAAGAGGCGTTTTCAAGCATGTTTATATATATGCTTTTGATACCTTTCGGCAGACTCCCGGTGCCGGCAAATTTATAGCCGCATGATGATATAAAAAGACACATGAATAAGACCGGCAGAATGTTTCTTCTTTTATACAAATTCTCCCCCTAACCCGGATAAACCCCAAGGCATATTTCTTTATACAACTATATTAACAAGTTTTTTCTTTACAACGATAACTTTTTTTATTGTTTTGTCTTTAATGAATTTCGTAACCTGATCATCTGAAAGTGCTCTTTCTTTAATAAGTTCATCCTCTGCATCAGCATTAATATTGAACCTTCCCCTGAGTTTTCCGTTTACCTGTATGACAATCAGGATATCATCCGAAACAAGTGCATCTTCATTGCATGCAGGCCATGGAGCAAGGAGTACACTCTCTTTTTTTCCCATTGACTTCCATATTTCTTCAGTCATATGGGGGGCAATTGGGGCCAGCAGAAGGATTATTGATTCTATGGCAAATCTCATAACCTCGTCCATAAGCGGCGTTTTATTTTTCCTGTCTAATCCATAGATGTGATTTACCAGTTCCATGACTGCGCTTATGGCCGTATTGAAATGAAACCTTTCATCTATATCGTTTGTGACCTTCTTTATTGTCTGATGTGTTTTCCTGTATAACTCCTTCAGTTTTTCATCAAGATCACCCGGGTCACCATTGAAAGGCGCTATGTTTTTAATCGAATCCATCATGTCGTATGCAAGACGCCATACACGGTTTATAAAACGGTAACTGCCGTCAACACCCCTGTCACTCCATTCAAGACTTTTTTCAGGCGGAGCTGCAAACAGACAGAAAAGCCTTGTAATATCGGCACCGTATTTTTGAAGAAGTGTATTCGGATCAATTACATTCTTTTTGGATTTAGACATTTTTTCAACACGGCCTATGTCTACCTCACTTTCACATTTACAGCATATCATATTTCCATTATCTGATTTTTTAACTTCTTCAGGAAATACAAAACCGTCCTCAGGGCATGTAAGCGTTTCTTTGCATACCATTCCCTGTGTAAGAAGACGTGTGAACGGTTCTTTAAAATCAACAAGTCCAAGCTCTTTCAGGACACGTGTGAAATACCTTGAATAAAGAAGATGCAGTATGGCATGTTCAACACCTCCAATATATTGATCTACCGGCATCCAGTATTTTACGGCATCTTTATCGAATATCCCTTTATCATAATCAGGACTGCAATACCTTGCAAAATACCATGAAGATTCAACAAAGGTATCCATTGTATCGGTATCTCTTCTTGCTTCATTATTACCGCATTTGGGGCATTTTGTCTTTTTAAAGGAATCAAGTGTGGCCAGGGGTGATTTGCCACCTTCAAGAAGATCAATACCTTCCGGGAGCTTTACCGGGAGATCCTCTTCACTTACAGGTATAATACCGCAGTTATCACAGTGTATCATAGGTATGGGCGTGCCCCAGTATCTCTGCCTTGAAATACCCCAATCTCTCAGTCTATAACTTACAGTTCTTTTACCTATATTTTTCTCTTCGAGATAGTCGGCTATTTTTTCTTTTGACTCAGTGTTTTTCATTCCATCAAAGTTTCCGGAATTGACCATAATTCCTTCAACAGTATATGCCTGGGCCATTTCAGCCGCGTTAAGATCATCCTCTGGAGGTTTTATTACTACTATTATTTCAAGTCCGTATTTTTTTGCAAAGTCAAAATCTCTCTGGTCATGTGCAGGCACCGACATCACTGCACCGGTTCCGTATTCCATCAGAGCAAAGTTTGCTGTAAAAACAGGCATACGTCTGCCTGTCAACGGGTTTATACAATATGATCCTGTAAAGACACCTTCCTTTTCATAACTGTCTCCTTCCCGGTCGGTCTTGTCAAGAAGGGCCATTCTGTCAACGAATTCCATAACCGTGCTTTCATTTTCCCCGCCCTTTGAAAGTTTTGATACGAGAGGGTGCTCTGGTGCAAGGCACATGAAAGTAGCTCCGAAAACAGTATCCTGTCTTGTTGTAAATACTTCAATTTTTTCATCACTGTTTTCAATAGGGAAAATTATTGTGGCACCGGTACTTTTGCCGATCCAGTTTTTTTGCATTGTTGTTACTTTATCAGGCCAGCCTGGAAGTTTGTCACAATTTACTAGAAGATCTTCGGCATAATCGGTGATTCTGAAAAACCACTGTTGTAGTTTTTTTTGTCTTACCTGTTTTCCGCATCTCCAGCACATTCCGTCCTCAACCTGCTCATTTGCTAAAACTGTCTGGCATGGTTCACACCAGTTTACAAATGACTCTTTTCTGTAGGCCATTCCTTTTTCATACATTTTTATAAACAGCCACTGCTCCCACCTGTAATAATCAGGTGTACAGGTTGCGATCTCCCTGTCCCAGTCATAGCTGAAACCGATCTGTTTAAGCTGGCTTCTCATTGTGTTTATGTTTTCATGTGTCCAAACGGCAGGGTGAGTTTTGTTTGCTATGGCTGCATTTTCAGCAGGCATTCCGAATGCATCCCATCCCATGGGGTGCAGCACGTTGTACCCGCGCATTTTTTTGTATCTTGCGACTACATCACCGATTGTATAATTGCGAACATGCCCCATGTGTATTTTCCCGGAAGGGTATGGAAACATTTCAAGGAGATAGTACTTTTCCTTGCTGGAGTCTTCATGGACTTTGAACAATCCGGTTTTTTCCCAGGTTTCCTGCCAATTGGATTCTATTGATTTTGGATCATATTTTTCCTGCATTATATATAAATACCTCAAACCTTTAAACTTGATGGCGTCGTAAAAAGTCTCCATCTACTGCGTTATAGCATTTGGCCAGACGTTCGACATACTACA
>JABHLN010000091.1 GCA_018693105.1 Desulfobacterales bacterium
GTATGAAACAACTGACCGATGATCCATGGTCAGTTGCTGCAGAAAAATATGCCATTGGCACACGAGTAGCTGGAAAGGTTGTCAGTTTAACTGATTACGGCGCTTTTATTGAATTAGAAGAAGGTGTTGAAGGTTTAATCCATGTTTCCGAAATGTCATGGACAAGAAAAATACGGCACCCTTCAAAAATGGTCTCCACAGGTGAAATAGTAGATGCCGTTGTTCTAGATATAATGCCTGATAACAGGCGCATCTCTCTTGGAATGAAACAGATAGTTCCAAATCCTTGGGAAGTAATAAGTGACAAATACCCTGTGGGCACAATAATCGAAGGCAAGATTAAAAACATAACCGATTTCGGTCTTTTTCTTGGAATTGATGATGATATTGACGGGCTTGTTCATATTTCTGACATTTCCTGGACAAAAAGAATTAAACATCCTTCAGAGGTGTACAAGAAAGGTGATGTTCTCCAGGCAAAAGTTCTAGATATTGACAAGGGAAGTGAAAGATTCTCTCTTGGTGTAAAGCAGCTTGAACCAGATCCCTGGGAAAGTGTAAAAGAACGCTATGCCGTCGGTAAAGAAATATCAGGAACTGTAACTAATGTAACCGACTTTGGTGTTTTTGTCGAACTTGAAGAGGGGATAGAAGGCCTTATTCATGTTTCCGAAATCAGCAAGGAAAAAATCAAAACTCCTGTTGGACAATATAATATTAGCGACGAAATCACAGCCAAGGTAATGAATGTCAATACTACTGAAAGAAGAATCGGTCTTTCAATCAAACGCCTTGAAATGGATGATAATCAGGCCATGTTGAAAGAATATGTAAACAACATGAAACCTGCAAGATCATCATTTGGTGAAATACTCCGTGACAACCTACAGGAAAAAATAATCAGCGATGAAGCAGCAACTGCTCCTGAAATGCCAATTGATTCTTCAGAAAAAAAAGAAGAACCTGAGGTCTCCCCAGAAGTCGAAACAGAAACTGCTCCTGAAATGCCAATTGAGTCTTCAGAAACAAAAGAAGAACCTGAAACATCTCCAGAAGTTGAAACAGAAGCTGCCCCTGAAATACCAATTGAGTCTTCAGAAACAAAAGAAGAACCTGAAATATCTCCTGAAGTTGAAACAGAAACTGCCCCTGAAATACCAATTGAGTCTTCAGAAGCAATCGACGAACCTGTTGAAAAAAAAGCGGATGAAGATACAGACGCAGAGGCCGTGGAAAAAGCTGAATAGTAATAGCAAAATCAGTTTTTTTGCGTAAAACTTATAATTATACATTTTTCATGGGCCGGAAATCATTATCATGATTTCCGGCCCAACAAACTTTTTTATATATAGTTTTCATTGTCACTCCGTTAAATAATCAAAAATACTTGACCTATTTTAAATATGTTTTTCTTACTTTAAGAAGAATTTAACAACAAGGTCCGCCGGATGCGGATCATACACTCATAAACCCCCAAATACCTGGAGGTAAATTATGTTTTCCCGAAGACATCCACACCTCTTTTTTATCCTTACATTTTTTGCGATTTTTTTCGGCGGAATTATAACACTGTCAGTTATATTTTCAATTGGTGGAAAAAGTCATGAATTCATATCTGGCGACAAAATCGGAATAATTGAACTTACAGGTGTTATAACCAACTCAAAAGAAATAATCAGTGATCTCAAAACATTCAGTGATGATAATTCTATTAAAGCAATTGTTTTAAGAATTGATTCTCCAGGTGGGGGTGTGGCACCTTCCCAGGAAATTTTCCGGGAAATCAGAAAAACCATAAAAACAAAAAAAGTTATTGCTTCAATGGGTTCAGTTGCAGCTTCCGGAGGATATTATGTGGCTTCAGCTACGAGCGGTATTATTGCAAATCCGGGTACAATTACAGGAAGTATCGGAGTAATAATGGGGTATACTGATTTTCAAGAAATCTTCAATAAAATAGGTCTAAAATCTATAATAATAAAAAGCGGTGATTATAAAGATCTTGGATCACCTGCACGAAAAATGACAGAAAAAGAAAAGGAGTTTCTTCAGCAGTTTGTAGATAAAATACACATACAATTTGTAAAAGACGTATCATCCGGAAGAAATATGGATATTGAAAAGATAAAATCGCTTGCAGACGGGCGTATCTTTACAGGTGAAGAGGCAAAAGAACTTGAACTGGTAGACAGACTGGGTAACCTGCAGGATGCTATTGAATGGGCTGGCAAAATGGTAGGTATTGAGGGTAAAATAAATTTTACTTACCCCAAAAGAGTAAAATATTCATTTCTAAAAGAGCTAGTCGAATCATCTATATATAATCTGTCGAATCATCTTATCAATCCCTCTTTTACTGCAGACTATATTTATCGTCCCGGTAAGTAATATATAATAACTCAAATATATATCAGATTTAAAACATTTCCTTAATGAACAAGAACTTGAAGAATGTTCTGGTTTATCACAAACCCGGCTACCACTCAAAAAAACTTACATCTCCTGAGCCTTTTCGAATAACTTCAGGCTCATCATTGATAAGTGAAATCACGCTTGATGGTTCATCGGGTACCGGCCCCCCGTCAATCACAAGGTCAATTCTTGATCCGTAATAGTCATTTATTAAGGATGGATCATGAATAATTGTACCGTCAGGCATGGTTGCACTCGTTGATATTATTGAATTTGACAGTTCATCTACAAGTTCTATGCAAATAGAATTATCCGGTACACGTATCCCTGCGGTTTTACGCTTTGTAAGCATGATCTTGGGAACCATTTTTGACCCTTCAAGAATAAATGTATACGGCCCGGGCAAAAGACGCTTCATGGTTTTGTATGCATAGTTTGAAACCTTTGCATACATACTTATATTTTTCAGGCTATCACAAATAAAACTGAAAGGTTTGTTCTTATCACGTTGTTTTAAAAGGTAAATTTTCTCAATAGCTTTCTTATTCATTATATCACAGCCTATCCCGTAGTATGTATCTGTGGGATAGGCAATTATTCCACCGCTTTTGAGGATATCGACAGCCTTGCCAATCAATCTTTTCTGGGGATTATGAGGATTTATTTTTATAATCATAACAAAATTATTATACTTAAAAGTACAAAATATTAGAATATTAATTATTAATTATATGCGCTTATTATGTTTAAATAACGCTTGAACTAAATTATCTTGTAATAACTGGCATTTATTTTATTACGTCTATAAACATATTGTCAAGCAACCAAAATAAGGATTGCCAAAGTTACAACCATTTGTTAATCAGAACGTCAAATAAAGTTTATTTTCGGTTTCAAAATTCAATGATCATAGCGAAGCCGTTTTAATAATAATTACAATTGATCTTAGAAAAATGTTCCCCTTTTTCAGCTTGATTTAAATTCAAAAAAAGGCAATCCCCAAAACGGGATACAAAACCTGGCAAAGAGATTAAACAAAACAGAACGTTTTTCAAGGGTCTAAAAATCTTAAAGCTGGTAAAAAAGTTTTTTAAACAATACACAAAAATGACCTTCTGGAGGATGCTTCATGAAAAATATACCACCCGCCGACGCTTATTCCTTTGATGATGTCTTATTGCTTCCGAACTATTCGGATGTTTTGCCGAAAGACACAAATACAAGTACTAAATTAACAAAGAATATTAAATTAAACATTCCAATTGTCAGTGCATCTATGGATACTGTTACAGAATCCCGAGCATCAATAAGTATGGCCCGCTCAGGGGGAATAGGGTTTATCCACCGTAACATGAGTGTCAAGAGCCAGGCAATTGAAGTTGATAAGGTAAAAAAATCTGAAAGCGGAATGATTGTTGATCCTATAACTGCTCATCCTGATATGCTTATAGGCGAAGTATTGAAACTGATGAAAGATTATCGAATTTCCGGCGTTCCGGTAACTTTAAAAAATCAGCTTGTAGGCATAGTAACAAATAGAGACCTCAGGTTTGAGAGTAACCTTGACAGAAAAGTCTCTGAGGTTATGACCCATGAAAACCTTGTTACTGTTTCTGAAGGTATTACTCTTGAAGAATCAAAAACTTTATTACACAAGCACAGAATTGAAAAGCTCCTTGTTGTGGGTTCTAAAAATCGACTTAAAGGAATGATAACTATCAAGGACCTTGAAAAAATAAAAAAATATCCTAACGCCTGTAAAGATGAAATGGGCAGACTAAGAACAGGCGCGGCTGTTGGTGTCGGACCTGATATGCTGGAACGCGCAGAAGCGCTTCTTAAAGTTGGTGCAGACGTCATTTTAATCGACACATCTCATGGCCATTCGAAAAATGTAATTAATTCTATAGAAATGTTAAAAACCACATTCAGCAATATTGAACTTGTTGCCGGGAATGTAGGTACAGCCAAAGGAGCTGAAGAGCTCATCAATGCCGGTGTAGATGCAGTTAAAATAGGAATTGGCCCTGGATCTATATGCACAACCCGTATTGTTGCAGGAGTAGGAGTGCCCCAGATAACAGCTATTATGAACTGCAAGTCAATCTCTAATAAAACAGGTGTGCCTCTTATTGCTGATGGCGGCGTCAAGTTTTCAGGGGATGTCACTAAGGCAATAGGTGCGGGAGCACATACAGTAATGATAGGCGGCCTTTTTGCAGGAACTGAAGAAAGCCCGGGCGAAACAATTCTTTACCAGGGACGTACATACAAGGTATACAGGGGTATGGGTTCTGTTGAGGCCATGAAAAAAGGAAGTAAAGATAGATATTATCAGGGCGAAGACGCAGAAGACGACAAGCTTGTCCCTGAAGGAATAGTCGGACGAGTTCCTTACAGTGGAACTATTTCTGAAAATGTTTTCCAGCTTGTAGGCGGATTGAAAGCAGGTATGGGATACGTTGGAAGCAGAACAATTGAAGAGCTTCGAGAAAAAGCACGTTTCACACGCATTAGTGCTGCAGGAATGCGTGAAAGCCATGTTCACGATGTAATTATTACAAAAGAAGCACCAAATTACAGGATAGATTAACAATGATGGCGTCGTAAAAAGTCTCCATCTACTGCGTTATAGCGGATGATCAGAAGTTTGACATACTACAGGTATGCATTCACTCCTGATCAACCGCTATGCCTTGTATATGAAGATTTCTACTTAGCCAGCATTTATACTTTTTACGAGTTCATCAACAATAACCTATCTCAAAAAGTACAGATCGAGTTCGTGGGCAAGATATCTGCAGATGAAAAAGCACAGCATATAGTTAGTATGCGGGTATTTTGAATGAGCAGATAACACAACAACAGGACTATAGATGTGTTTTTTAGATAGGTTAAAGTCAAAAACATCTGGTTAATATATGTCTTTAAATAAAGCGGACTTTATTCATCTTCATGTTCACACCCAATACAGTCTTCTTGATGGAGCAATAAGACTCGACCCTCTGCTGGAACGGGCAAAAGAATTTGGCATGGATTCAGTGGCGGTAACCGATCACGGTACAATGTTCGGATCTGTCGAGTTTTATGAGAAATCACTGAAAGCTGGTATAAAGCCGATAATTGGATGTGAATGTTATGTTGCACCCCGAACCATTAATGACAAGACATCACTTGACAGGCAGGGTCTTTCTCACCTTGTATTACTGGCCGAGAATCAGGAAGGCTACAAAAATCTATGCAGACTTGCATCAATTGGCCAGCTTGAAGGCTTCTATTATAGACCGCGCATTGACAAGGAAATTCTTCGGAAATACAGTAAAGGACTAATCGGCCTGACAGCATGCCTTCATGGTGAAATCCCCACCCTTCTTAAACAAAACAACACGAAGAAAGCCGATAACGTCGCAGAATTCTACCTTGATCTGTTTGGAGAAAATAACTTTTTCCTTGAGATTCAAAACAACAACATTGATATACAGGAAAAAGTAAATCAGGGTTTGATAGATATGAGCAGTAGGCTTTCAATCCCTCTTGTCGCCACAAATGACTGTCACTATCTTGATAAAGAAGATGCCAGTGCTCATGAGCTCCTTTTATGCATTCAAACCCAGACAACCATTAATGACCCTAATCGATTCAAATTTAGCACAGACCAGCTTTATTTTAAATCACCTGAAAATATGAAAGCAGCTTTTGGGAACGTGCCGGAGTCATTAAGAAATACTGTTGATATTGCTGAAAGGTGTAATATCGAGTTTGATTTCAATACATACCATTTCCCGAAATATGATGCTAACTCAGAACTTACGGCAGACGATATTTTTGATAAAAAAGTCCGGGAAGGGTTTGAAAAACGGATGTCGTATCTCACAAATATAAATCCGGATATTGACCGTCAACTATATCTTGACCGCCTTGAATATGAAACCCGCACTATCAAAGAGATGGGGTTCCCGGGATATTTTCTTATTGTTGCCGATTTCATCCAATATGCAAAGGATAATAAAATTCCGGTCGGTCCCGGAAGAGGATCAGCTGCTGGAAGCATTGTGGCATACTCTATGGGTATCACCGACCTGGATCCTATAGAACATGGGTTGATCTTTGAGCGTTTTCTGAATCCCGCCCGAAAAAGTATGCCTGATATTGATGTCGATTTCTGCATAAACGGAAGAGAGAAGGTTTTTAATTATGTTGTTGAAAGATACGGTGGTGGTGATTACGTTGCCCAGATTATTACTTTTGGAAAACTTAAAACAAAGGCTGTAATCAGGGATGTTGGAAGGGCTCTTGATATACCCTTACGTGAAGTAGACGCCATATGTAAGTTGGTGCCGGATGTATTAAATATCGGCCTTGATGACGCGATTAAAATGGAACCGAAGCTTAAGGAGTTGGAGGAAGAAAAACCTGAAATCACCGAACTCATGAAAATAAGCCGTGTTCTTGAAGGGCTCCCACGACATGCATCAACTCATGCAGCCGGTGTTGTAATCGGTGACAAAAAACTTGTTGAATATTTGCCGTTATTTAAAGGTAAAAACGATGAAGTAGTAACCCAGTTTGATATGAAACGGGTCGAACAAATAGGGCTCGTAAAATTTGATTTTCTTGGTTTAAGGAACCTGACAGTTATCGACAAGGCTCTTCATCTCATTGAGGGACAGGGCAAATTACCCCCTGACCTCCTTAATCTTGACATGAATGATGATGCAACATTCAAACTTTTAGGACAGGGTGATACCATAGGAGTTTTTCAGCTTGAAAGCTCTGGGATGAAAGACCTACTTGTAAAATTGAAACCGGAAAATTTTGGCGATGTCACAGCCCTGGTCGCACTCTACCGCCCTGGACCTATGGGAAGCGGAATGGTAGACGATTTTGTTGAAAGAAAACACGGCAGAAAATCTGTTGAATATACTGTTCCTGAGCTTGAAGACATACTGAATGAAACATACGGAGTTATTTTGTATCAGGAGCAGGTAATGAAAATTGCCGGTTCTCTTGCAAAATATTCCATGGCCGAAGCCGATGACCTTCGGAAGGCAATGGGGAAAAAAATTGCCGAAGTTATGGCAAAACATAGAAAACGTTTTATGACAGGTTCAGCTGACAACAACATACCGGCTGACAAGGCAAAAACCATATTTGACCAGATGGAAAAATTTGGTGGTTATGGTTTCAACAAGTCCCATAGTGCTGCATATGCTCTTATAGCATATCAAACAGCTTATCTAAAAGCCCATTATCCAATCGAATTCATGGCAGCTCTTTTAACAAGTGAGATGAATTCCATTGACGGAATAGTAAAATTCATTGCTGAATGCCGAAGTCACTCCATAGAGGTACTTCCTCCTAATATAAATGAAAGTAAAAAAGAGTTCACAGTAAACGATACGAAAATTAGATTCGGGCTTCTAGCAGTCAAGAATGTTGGTGAAGGAGCAATAGATTCCATACTTGAAATAATAAAAGACGGGAAATTCACTTCCATTTATGATTTTTGCGAACGTGTAAACCTGAGAAAGGTTAACAAAAGAGTTCTTGAAAGCCTAATAAAATGCGGAGCCTTTGATTCGCTTGGACATAACAGGTCAGAAATGATGGTTGTTCTGGAAGATGCTCTTGATTTTGGCCAAAGAATCCAGAAAGAAAAAGCTGATCCCCAGATGGGGCTTTTTGATATGAACACCGACAAGGATGAGACCCTGAACTATCCGCCCATACCGGAAATTGAAGAATGGGACTCGAATCAGCTTTTAACATTCGAAAAAGAATCCCTTGGTTTCTATATCTCAGGCCATCCACTTGATCGTTATAGTGAAATTATTGACAAGTTCACAAATGTTAATACACTATCAATAGCAGATATTACTAAAGATTCTGCAGTCAGAATCGGTGGTATAATAAGGGGAACAAAAAACCATATGACAAAGAAAGGTGACATGATGGCTTTTACCACCGTTGAAGATATGCACGGAGGTATTGAAACCGTCATTTTCCCTTCTGTTTATCCCGAATACAGCCATTTACTGATAGAAGATACCCCGGTCCTAATACAAGGCAAAGCACAGGTTGAAGAAAATTCAGTCAAAATACTTGCCGATATGATAGTACCGGTGGAAAAGGCTGAAGAGATATGGACAGCCGACATTCATCTGCACTTTGATACAACAAAAATCGAAAAAGAAATATTATACAAAATTAAGGATATATTTAAAAAACATAGCGGCACCGCCAGTGTATATATACATATTATGATTCCCGGGAAGTCAGAGATAGTAATTCAACTCCCTGAAACCATGAATCTTAAAGCCGGCTCTGCACTGACCCATGAAATCAATCAGCTTGCAGGGTACAAAATTGTAGAGACTACCTGTAAAACCATAGTTATTGCCCAACAACCACGAAAATTCAGAGGAAAGAATAATCATTATGAAAGTACCTTTACTTGACCTTAAAGCCCAGTATAAAACCATTAAGAAAGAGATCCTTAAAAAAACTGAAGAGATCTATGAAAGCCAGTATTTTATCCTGGGTCCAAATGTAACTGACCTTGAAAAAGATATTGCGGCATACTGTAATACAAAACATGCATTAGGAGTCTCTTCAGGGACAGATGCTTTGCTGATTTCACTTTTGACAGCAGATATCGGCCCGGGAGACCTTGTTCTGACAACACCTTATACCTTCTTTGCAACTATAGGCTCAATTTCCCGAACAGGTGCAACACCAGTATTTTCAGATATTGACAAGGGCACATTTAACATATCACCTGAGAAATTACAAAAAACAATCGACAGCATGTCTGAAACAGATTTATCTAATCTAAAGGCAATTATGCCTGTTCATCTTTATGGTCAGTGCGCAGATATGGATCCAATCTGTGAAATCGCTGAAAAGTATAATCTGGTTATTATTGAGGATGCGGCCCAGGCTATCGGTTCCGAGTACAAAGGGAAACGCGCGGGTTCAATCGGTGATTTCGGATGTTTTTCATTTTTCCCTTCTAAAAATCTCGGGGCATTTGGTGATGGCGGCATCGTAACAGCAAATTCAGATCACAATATTGAAAAACTTCGTAAACTGAGAAATCATGGATCCCATCCAAAATACTATCATAAAATGATTGGTGGAAATTTCAGGCTGGATGCCCTACAGGCAGCTATTGTTTCGATCAAACTTAAATATCTTGACACCTGGACAAAAAGCCGCCAGGAAAATGCTGGTAAATACAGAGAGCTATTTAATAACGCCGGCCTGGACACCGCTATCAGCCTTCCAGTTGAACGGGAAGACCGGCACATATACAACCAGTTCATAATATCAATTCCATCAAAACGTGATGAACTGAGAGAGTTTCTGACTGATGCCGGAATTGGTGTCGAGATATATTATCCTGTTCCCATGCATCTCCAGGAATGCTTCAAAGAGCTTAATTACGAAAAAGGAGATATGCCGGTTGCAGAGCATGCTGCCCTTCATACACTGGCTCTTCCAATATACCCCGAACTTACCGAAGATCAACTGGAATATGTGGTAAATAAGATAAAAGAATTTTATTCAAAATAGCGTTAAAAGAAATTGGAACAAATTTTAATAGTGAAGGGTGTCCTGATTAAGGTATTATTGCGATTCAAAAGTTTATATTTTTAACAGTTTGAGGAAGTTTTTCCCAGACATGTTTATAGGTTTTTGAGCTATTCAAAAGATCAACGACGATAGGTAACGGATCAGACCAAATTCCAGGGATATCTGCTTCTCCATCAAGCCTGATATTAAATGCAATTTGCTCTATGGGAGGCAAAAACTGGGCGTTAATTCCCTTCCTGTTCCCCCTAGGGTCCATTCTATACCACCCGGTTTCAGGAAGAAAAGCGGCTGCAAGACCGTGGAGTGTATAAGGGGGACCATTATCATCACGACTTAGCTTTTGATAGCATAAACCGGCATGAATCGATTGTGCCCTCAGGAGTGCAACAAGCAGATGGCTTTTTGAGAAACAAAAGCCTGTACCATGTTTAAGGACATCGGATGATTTACAAGTCACCGGGTTCAGGCTAAAATCATAACTGTGTTTTATTTCATCCCTTACCCACTCAAAACAGTTCTTTACTATAGCACCTGTTTTTTTATCATCTCCGGCCAGCCCTTTTGCCTTGTCTAATATTGCTGGGTGCTTCCAGTCAATAACTTCTGTCGATTTTAAATATTTTTCCATAATGTATATAGTGCCTGAACGAAAACTCAATATTTTTTCCAAGTTCAAGGCGGAACCTAAATTTTAACCGCAAGCATACATTGAGTATTCTGAGGATTAAGATTTTGGTTCCAACGCCGAAATTGGGAAAGTAAGGGGTTTTCGTTCAGGTACTATATATTTAGTGTCCATCCAGAAATGAGGATTTTTGTTCAAGATCAAGGCATGCGAAAAAAATAACCACAGGCATATGTT
>JABHLN010000092.1 GCA_018693105.1 Desulfobacterales bacterium
AGGCATACATGTAGTATGTCGAACTTCTGATCAACCGCTATAACACAGTAGATGGAGACTTTTTACGACGCCATCAATATTGGAGGATATATGGGAAGAATTGAAGGGGAAATTGCACTAATTACCGGGGGTGCACAGGGGATAGGGACGGCCATAGCAAAAAGAATATCTGAAGAGGGTGCAAAGGTCGTAATAACCGATATTAATTCTGATGCCGGCAAGAAAACCGCACTTGATATAGGAAACGGTGCGATTTTCATTGAACATGATGTCAGCTCTGAAGATGACTGGAAAAAAATTATTAATCAAATAGATGATTTATATGACGGGCTTGATATTCTTATTAACAATGCGGCAATATGCATACCTGCGAATATCGAAAATGCTGATTTTGATCTATGGAAAAAAACGATGAGTATTAATGCGGATAGTGTTTTTCTTGGATGTAAGTATGGCGTGGAATCCATGAAAAAATCCGGAGGAGGTTCCATTGTAAATATATCTTCAATGGTTGCTATTAGTGCAGATCCTTTTCAGGCCTGTTACGCTCCCAGCAAGGCAGCTGTAATGAATTTAACAAAATCAGTAGCACTTCATTGCGCTGAAAGCAGATATAATATCAGGTGCAACTCAATTCATCCGGGTGGAATTATAACCCCGATGTATTATGAATTTTTAGAACTTGCTCCTGACAAGGAAGCTGCCAGAAAACAGCATGAATCAAAACATCCAATGGGTAGACTTGGAGAGCCTGATGAAATTGCAAATGCTGTTTTATTTCTTGCTTCAGATGAAGCAAGTTTTATAACAGGTGTTGCTCTTCCGGTCGATGGAGGCTGCACTGCGGCATAACCCCCCTAAAAAGTACATGAAAATTAGAATTTTAATTTTTTAAGTGTGCCCTAAATGAATTATTCTTAAGCATCACCTTGAAATAATTATATTAATATTTTATGCTTCATTTCTGACCTTTCATTTAAGATAAATAACCGGCTGGAGAAAGATATATGGATAATTATGAAAAACTACGCCAATTGTTGGACAAAAGTGCTGTAGGTGCTCCCGCATCAAAATCTTTTTATGAAATCCTTAAAATACTTTTTACCCAGGAAGAGGTTGAAATTGCATTATTTTTGACTTTTAAATTATCTGATGTGGATACTATAGCGCAAAAGACGGGGGTGGAAAAAGATAAAATATTTGAACTATGCGAATCTATGGCTGACAAGGGTATAATTTTCAGCAGTAGCAAAAATGGAATATTTCGCTATGCTCTTTCCCCGACAATTCCCGGACTTTTCGAATTTCCTTTAATGAAAGGAGCAAAAGACGAAACAAAAAAACGTCTTGGAAAGTTATGGATGGAGTATCATCATGAGTCACAGCTCAAAGAGTTCACATCAAGCAAAACCCCTTTTGCAAGGATTCTGCCTCTTGAACAGACGGTTGCTCCCGGTAATGAAACTCTGCCTTATGAAATTATTTCAAAAATGATGGGGTTAAACAGAACTTTTTCAGTTGCAGAATGTGCCTGCAGAGTAGCTTCTGGGGAAGATGCATGTGACAAACCAAAAAATGTATGTCTCATGTTTGATTCAACTGCAGAGTTTCTTATAGAACGAAAGATTGCAAAAAAAATAACTCGTGAAGAGGCACTGGAAATTGTTTTAAAATCAGAAAAAGAAGGACTCGTACATACTACAAATAATTCTAAAGACCGTTTGACATTCATATGCAACTGCTGTCCATGCTGTTGTACTGTTCTTGTCGGTCAAACAAAATTAAACAGTAAGAATCCATTTGCAAAAAGCAGTTGGATTGCATCAGTAAATAAGGATGCTTGTACAGGCTGTGGAATCTGTAAAACTGAAAGGTGCCCTGTAGAGGCGATTCTTGTTTATGACGAAAAAGCAGATGTTAATGACAGCTTATGTATCGGTTGCGGTCTTTGTTCTTCAACATGCCCTGAAGATGCAATTTCAATGATTTCCCGAAGTAACTACGAGAAAACACCGGAAACAGCAGGTGAAATGATGCAAAACATTATGAAAGAAAAGGGTAAGTTAAAAGATTATACGGATTTTAATAAGAGTTGATATATTTATACTTGAAACCTTGAAAATCTGAGAAAATCCATCAGATAAAAGTCACATGTATCAATTCTGTTCCTTTTTACGTTTTGAGGATAAACCTATCGACTGCTGAAGTTAATAGGGATAGGCACCGTTAAAGGAGATATGAAGGTGAAGCTAAAAGACCGTGTAGCAATTATAACAGGAGGAGCTAGAGGAATAGGCCGGGCCACATCTATAATGCTGTCTAAAGAAGGTGCAAAGATAGTCATAATTGATATTAAAGAAAAGGAAGGGTTGGAAACAAAAAATAATATCGAAAAAAGCGGGGGGGATGCTTTTTTTTGTAAGGCAGATATAACTATTGAAGAAGAAGTTAAACTTGCAGTCTATGAAGCAATGAAAAAATATAAACGTTTGGATATTCTTGTAAACAACGCGGGTTGGGGTAAAGGCAAGAGCTTCCATGATATGGATACTGAATTACGTGATAAAATTCTTGATATAAATCTCACAGGAGTTTTTAACGTGACACATGCGGTTCTTCCTTATTTAATTAAACAAAATAGTGGAAAAATAATAAACATCGGATCCGGTGCTGGAACTATTGGTGCCGGAAACGAGTCAATATATTCAGCAGCAAAGGCAGGCGTTTTTGGTTTTACCAAAGCTTTGGCAAGAGAAGTAGGAAAAAATAATATAAATGTAAATGCTATTGCACCCGGTTTAATTGATACAGAATTACTTCAAGAGAACTATGAAGGGTCTAAAAAACTTTTTGACTATATAAAAAGAAATACTCCACTTAAAAGAATTGGCAAGCCTGAAGACATAGCAGCAGGTATTTTATATCTTGCCAGTGAAGATTCCAGTTTCATGACAGGTCAGGTTATAAGTATCAATGGTGGATTGACTATGACGTAACACTAAAAAGATGCGTTATGCATAAGGTCTCATAATGAGAAGTTTTTTAAATAAGATGTCAAGGAGAACTTATTAATGGAAAAACAAAAAAAGCCGGTTTTTTATGGATGGACAAATGTAACAATTTTATTTTTTATGTACATGTTTACCATAGGATTTGTTTATTATCCTTATTCTGTAATTTTTCCGGTTATGATTGAAGACATGGGGTGGAGCAGGGGATCTGCATCTTTTGCATTTACACTGAACGCTGTCCTAAGCGGTTTACTTGGACCTGTACTTGCTATATCAATAGCAAAATTTGGTACTAAAAGAACAATGGTTTTTGGACTATTGTGCTGGTTGGTACCACTTGTTCTACTTGGAACAATAGTCAATTCAATCCTGTTATGGACAATCTGCTGGGGTGTAGTCGCTGCTATTGGTATTTCTTTTGGCACCCTGGTTCCGATACAGGCAAATATAATGATGTGGTTTAACAATAAGAGGGGAACTGCCATAGGAATCGTTATGACCGGATCAGCCATAGGTGGCTTTATTGCTCAGCCCGCATATACGTGGCTTATATCAACAACCGAGTCATGGAGATCGGGCTGGTTAGCCGGCGGTTTTTTTGTAATTTTATCACTTATAATCTCTGCTTTTATTAAAGAAAAACCTGGCGACATAGGACAACATCCTGATGGAATTGACCCTGATACAGATCACGGTTTTTCTGAAAAGATGTCTAAAAAATCTAAGATTTATCGCAGCGAGATAAACTGGCCTTTAAAGGAAGCATTTAGAAAAAGTTCAACCTGGTTTTTAGTAGCATGTATTCTGGGTTTTATGATGTCTTTTTTTCTGATAGCATCTCATGGAGTACTTCACTTCACAGATATTGGTTATACCAGAATGCAGGCAGCATCAATAATGGGTTTTATAATCTTCGGGAGTGGGGTTGCCCGTTTTCCAATGGGCGCTCTTGCAGATAATATTGAGCCACGCTGGATTATCTCCGCTTCCCTGTTTATCATGATGGTTTCACTTATAGGCCTTTGGAAAGCGCCCAGCATGGGTTTTCTTCTTTTCGTGGGGCCTTGTTTCGGATTTTCTTATGGAACCCTTCTCGTGATGCAGCCGGCGATTATCGGTAACTATTTTGGAGCTGAATCGTTTGCTAAGATATACGGCTTTATGAGTCCGATTATTGTCAGCATTACAGCGTTTGTTCCCTTTGCTGCGGGAATTATTGCCGACAGGACAGGTAGTTATGATCTTGCATTTATTACTATCAGTGTTGTTGTCTTCTTTTCTTTTTTATCCGCATTGATGCTGAAACCACCTGTAGCAACATTCGAAAATACGAAACCTGCTGAAAATGCCGGAAATTAAAAATACAAAAAATAGGGGAAATATATGAAAGCAATGGTTTGGTATGGAAAAAAAGATATAAAAATTAACGACATGCCTGAACCTTCACCTGGTCCGGAACAGGTAAAAGTTAAAATAAAAGTTTGTGGAATTTGCGGTTCGGATCTCCATGAATATAATCATGGTCCTGTCCTGATCCCTCATAATTTCATTTATATGCCGGAAAGGAAAGAAAAGTACGTTGTACTTGGACATGAATTTTCTGCTGAAGTTGTTGAAACCGGATCAAAGGGAACTCGTTTTAAAACAGGTGATCGAGTTACAGCATATGCGCATATTTTTTGCGGTAATTGTTATTACTGCAAAAAGGGTCAACATAATCTCTGTCATAGCCTGGGAAATATTGGTTTAAGCACTGATGGTGGTTTTGCTGAATATTCTATAGTAAATGAGAAATCTCTTTATCACCTTCCTGACACAGTAAATGACGATATGGGGGCGTTTACCGAACCACTGGCTGTTGCAATAAGGGCTGTTAAAAGAAGTGGTATGAAAATTGGTGATACCGTTGCAGTTGTTGGAGCAGGACCTATAGGTCAACTTGTAATGATGGTATGCCTTGCATCTGGGGCAGATAATGTCTTTGTTATCGAACCAATGAAAACCAGACGTAAAATAGCAGAAAAAAATGGTGCGAGTTTTGTTGTTGATCCTGGCAAATCTGATCCTGGTAAAGTTATTGCAGAATTAACCAGTGGCTTAAGAGCTGATGTTTCAATTGATTGTGTTGGTAATCAGTCTGCTTTTGAAACTGCTGTAAAAGTAACAGGAAAAAGAGGGCGTATTTGTATTGTAGGTATATCTGTAAAACCATTCAAAGTCATGTTTAACAGACTTCTTGCTCAAGAAAAGGAAATAACATTCAGTAATGGATATGAGGATGAATTTTCTACTGCAATATCAATGCTTTCAAACAAAAAAGTGTATATTGAAAACCTTATATCTGCACGCATCAATCTGAAAGACATTGTTAAAAAGGGTTTTAAACCTCTTACCGAAGATCCGGAGAAGAATATAAAGATACTTGTTTATCCTTTTGCCCCACCAATAAAGCACCACCAGGAAAAACAATAGACTATAAGAGTGATGGCGTTGTAAAAAGTCTCCATCTACTGTGTTATAGTGCTTGGCCAGACATTCGACATACTACATGTATGCCTTCACGTATAGCCAAACACTATGCCTTGTATATGAAGATTTTTACTTAGCCATCGGTTATACTTTTTACGAGTTCCTCAAGAGTGGATTGTATAATGTCTTTATCGGTAAAAATTATGGTTCACACTTTTTAATAATATTTTAAAAATCGATTGTTTTTCGAAATATTTCCCAGAACAAGCTCACAGAACTGTTTTGCTATGCCTTCAGTACCAAGTTTTCCGTCTTCATCATACCACATAACAGCCCAGTTACACATACCGAGTATCGCATTAGCCAGGATTTTCGGGTTGAGATTCTTATATATATGACTATTTTCTTTTTGTATTTGACGAATAATTATCTGAAGGAGTCCTGCATATTCTATCTGACTCTTTTTAATTACCTCCTGATTTTCTTCACCAAAATATTTTGACTCACTTAAATATAGATTCAGAACGTCACCTGTTTCTGCAACACGATTTAAATGATATCGTATGAATTTTTTCAGTTTTTCTATACCGTTAATATTCTCATCATTTGCTAATTGAATAAAACCTTTTGTTGCAGAAGGTATATAATCTTCCAGGATGGCAAAAAGTATTCCTTCCTTATTTTTAAAATAATGAAAGATTGTACTTTTTGTAACTCCGATTTTATCTGCAATCATCTGTACGGATGTACCGTGATAACCGTGTTTACCCATAAGTTCTATGGCAGCGTTTAATATCTTATCATAATTTTTTTTCATAATATTATGCCTTGCATATGAATATTTTTACTTAACCATCGGTTATACTTTTTACGAGTTCATCAATCTTGTATGATTTAAAAAAGCCAATTTTATTACTGACCGTTGGTTGGTAAATTATCATTTTATTTATAGAAGTCAAGCATAAACATAAAACTATATACCGTTGGTATAAACTATATAACTATTAGTTAATATGTACTATTATGCGTTTTTTAGGGAATGCCTTCAATATTCTTCTATATCAATGGTATATAAATACAGCTTGAACTATTATATGATTTCAATATAGTAATTAAATCAAATATTGACACATTTTTTTCATCGTGTAATAAAAGCCGCTTTAACAATTTATACATAATTGGAGTTATTGATGGATAAACTAAGAGGATTTCAACGAAAATATCTCAGAAGCCTTGCTCATAACATTAAACCCGTAGTTTTAATCGGACAGAAGGGGATGACTGAATCTGTTATTTCATCTGTAGATGAATCACTTAATAAACATGAACTTATAAAGATCAAATTCATCGAGTTTAAGGAAAAAACAAAAAAAAAAGAGATTTCGGAAATTATAGAAAAGAAAACACTAAGCGAAATGGTCGGAATGATCGGTCATATAGCAATATTTTACAGGCAGAACGCAGATCCTGAAAAACGGAACATAGTTTTACCCAAAAAATAAATTAAATATATTTACAGTTTTTTTTACTTTTTGCTTATTCATTTTTATCAATAAGCCTCTTAACTATTAATATTTCATATCGTTTGATTTAAACTTTCCTATGATATTCCACAATTTTTCGGGCGGCACAAACCAGTGCATGATGAACATTCATTGAACCCTTGAAACCAAACATGGGTATTTTAACTTTTTCCATGCATAAGTTACGAATTTCAGAAGATATTCCATATGACTCATTACCAAGAACTATAAAGCAGTTTTCAGGAGGATGCCAGTTATCTATTGATACAGAATCATCATCATTTTCAATACCTATAACAGGAACTTCTGATTTTTCCAGGTATGAAATCAAATTTTCTTCATAATTAACCGGAATCCATTTCTCACAGCCTCTTGCGGCTTTACAAAGCTGAGGATGATCAATTCTCAACCATGAAGTTCCATGTGTTAAACTGTTAAATCCAAAATTATCTATAATTCTTAAAATTGAACCCACATTAAAAGGGCTTCTTATCTGGTCAAGAACAATGTTCACATTATATACAGGTTCCCAGGATATTGTTTTCCCTGAAACTTTTTCATTTTGTTCTAACATACCTCCACGAAATTTGTGAAATATGAAATATTCCATAATTGATTCATGTTCATTAAGCCAGGGAGGAGGGGAGTATCGGTCAAGATTTATCCAGGAATGAAGCTCTTCGTAACGAAGTAAAAAATCGTTATATTTCCAACCCGATAATACTTCATTTGCAAGTGAAGAAAGCAGCTGGTGCTGTTTACGGGAAGATAGCCCGCAGAATTTTCGTTTGCCGATAATTCTAGCAGACTTTCCCATTTTTGATATTGACAGTTTCAAGAAGCCTTCCTTCTATTTTGCATTCCTGATCATCAAATACGACACGATTGTTCTCAACATTAAGCGGCATCTCTTTGAATTCCTCGATTGTGATTTCGGAGTGATCAATATTCTGCCGATGAACTTCTACCACTTTTCCTATTTCAAAAGGATTCCCGTCAAGAAGTTCCATTTTATTTCGTTTTTTACAAACAAGAACCATTCCCCTGGAAGATTCGCCACGAATTTTAGCCGGTTTTAAATTTGATAGAAGAATTACTTTCCGGTTTTGCAACTCATCAGGAGAATAATGTTTTACAAGACCTGCAACGATCGGCCTGTTTTCTTCTTCACCAAGATCAACCTTCATTTTATAAAGCTGTTCCGCATCCGGATGTTTTTCTATACTTATGATTTTTCCGACCTTAAGTTGAAGGTTACCGAATTCAGGACACTTACCGCTAAAGCTCTTCCTGAATTTTTCTGCAAGTTTAACATCAAGTTTCTTATGAAGAATTTCAGGTTTCCCAATTTTATGTCCATCAAGGCCGTTAAAACTACCGATCATTTCCCAACCGGTATTGGAAAGATTCATCATATCAAGAATTTTCAACGCTGTTTCAGGCATATATGGCTCAAGTGCAACTGCTGTGCTTCTAACAAGATATGCAATTAATGAAACAGTGGCATGTGCATGTTCAGGTTCTGTTTTAATTTTTTCCCAGGGTGTCATATCCTGGAAAAACTTGTTGCCGCGGTTTCCTATAGCAAGAATACCCCTTAAACCTTCACGAATTTTCACGGATTCAATAGCTTCGGTTACCTTTATAAAATCGTTTCTACAATCATTAACAAATTTCAATTGATCATCTGAAAGAGGTACATCTTTTATTTCACCATCGAAATTCTTTTTTAGATAAACGAGAGCACGATTCACCATATTACCAATGTTATCAATAAACTCTGAATTTACTTTTTCAATAAAATCGTTCCATTCAAAAACTGAATCATTTCTTTCCGGACGGTTTGCAAGAAGGTAAAATCGCCATAGGTCAATATGTATGCCTGTATCACTTACTGAATCACCAAAAACACCTACATTTCTGGATTTTGAAAATTTTGTATCTTCATAATTCAAATATTCTGTGCTGTTGATATGATGGAGCAGTGTCCAGTTTTTACCGCTCCCTATTAATGACGCAGGGAAGATAACAGTATGAAAGGGGATATTGTCTTTGGCCATGAACTGGTAAAGTTCAACTTTTTCAGGGTTTTGCCACCATTCTTTCCAGTCTTCACGTTCATTGGCTGTAATTGAAATATACCCTATGGGGGCATCAAACCATACGTAAAAAACTTTTTCTTCATAACCCGGCCTGGGTACAGGTATTCCCCAGGAAAGATCTCTTGTAATCGGCCTTGCCTGAAGCCCTTTCTCAAACCAGCCATTGGTTGTCTGAATTGCATTCCTTGACCATTTACCAATATCCCCTGATTTTTGAGACCAACTTTTCAGTTTTTCCTGTAATTTATCCAATTCAAGGTAAAGATGAGACGTTTCTTTCAGGACAGGGTTTGAACCGCAAATTTTGCATCTTGAATTAATGAGGTTTTCCGGTTCAAGCAATTTACCACAATTATCACACTGATCTCCTCTGGCATCCTCATATCTGCAATGAGGGCATACACCTTCTACGAATCGGTCAGCAAGAAAAATACTATCTTTTTCGCAGAATGTCCTCTTTGTTTTTTTTTCTATAATAAGATTGTTTACTTCAAGGTCCTGAAAGATTGACTGGGCAATTTCTGTCTGTTTTTCTGTAGATGTTCTACCGAAAATATCAAATGATATATTAAAATTATCATAAATTTCTTTATGAATTGCATGATATTTGTCACAAATCTGTTGAGGAGTTAGTTTTTCTTCTCTTGCTTTTGTTTCTGTAGCTGTCCCGTATTCATCAGTTCCGCATACATAGAGTGTTTCATAACCTTTAGAACGGCAAAATCTGGCATATACATCTGCCGAAAGAACACATCCGATTATATTGCCAAGGTGTGGAACATTGTTAACATATGGTAATGCTGATGTTATTAACTTTTTCATTAATGAGCCCCGTATAAATTATTTATCAAAAAACATAATAATTACTCATGCTTCTCAATATAAAAGAACGATCTATTTATCATTGATTGGAAATATTTGCAATCTTGTGTTTATATAAATAAGGAAAGTATCAAATAGATGAGTGGTGATATATTCAATATAAATATCTTAGAGAAGATCATTTTTAAACAATGTATTCATATCATCGGGAATTTTAGTTGATAAAATATTTATTGTCTGTGATTTTTCAGGTTCCATGATTTTAAGTGACATGGAATGCAAACCAAGTCTTGTAAATCCGCAATTTGTTTTCAAGTAGCTCAAGGAACGTTTTGAACCATATCTTTTATCTCCAATAACAGGATGTCCTGCTATTTTTGCATGTCGACGTATCTGATGATTTCTTCCGGTTAAAAGATCACATTCAATCATTGTATAATGTTTGCTGTATTGTAGAATTTTAAAACCTGTTCTACATTTTTTCTTATTACTCTTACCTTGAGGGCAATTCCTGCCTCCTGAATTTTCTGAGAGGGGCCATTGCCAAAAACCGTTTAATTCACTATTTTTTAATGTTATATTACCATGTATAATTGCAATATATTTTTTTTGTACTTTCCGATCTTCAAATTGTCTTGAAAAGTACCTGAAGGTGCCTTTATCACAAGCAAAAAGAATAACACCACTTGTAAGCTTGTCAAGGCGGTTAACGGCATGAATTCCAAAGCCTTTTTTAAATTTTAGAAGATTGCAAAGTTCCGGTTTTGATTCAATATAAGGTAATAAAAGAGTTGATAAATCATTCCCTGGATCGTTATGAATGCTTATACCGGATGGTTTGTCGACAGAAAACCATCCTGGGCCTGAGTCAAGAAGTTGAATTGAATTTATGTTTTGTATAAAGTATGACATGTAAA
>JABHLN010000093.1 GCA_018693105.1 Desulfobacterales bacterium
GAAAAAAATAACCACAGGCATATGTTTGATATTCCGAGGATTATTTTTTGAGCATAACGAAGATATTGGGCAAAAAGCCCATTTCTGCATGGGCACTAATTGGTTATCTGAAACTAATAACACTTGAAATGCTCCTATACAAGCAATAGTATTACCATATTTCGTAATTTAATCTGCCAAATACGGTAATATTGTTTTTTTCTCATATTCTATCTGTCGTATAATATCTTGATAATACACAGTGATATTAATATGGCATGGTTTTAGCTTTTAAAATTGATGGCGTCGTGAAAAGTCTCCATCTACTGCGTTATAGCGTTTGGCCAGACGCTCGACATATACATGTATGCCTTCGCTCCTGGCCAACCACTATGCCTTGTATATGAAGATTTTTACTTAGCCATCGGTTATACTTTTTACGAGTTCATGATAATTGAAACAAATATTTTATTAAAACATAATAAATAATCAAAGGAGACTTTATGAATGCTTCAAACAATGATTTTGATGCAATAGTAATCGGATCCGGCATAGGAGGCCTTGTCACAGGGGGAATTCTGGCTGAAAAAGAAGGTTGGAAAGTCCTTGTTCTTGAGAAGGAAGATGTAATCGGCGGTAAAATATACACATTTGAACACTTTGACGGAGACGAAAAAACTTTCAGGAAAATTCTCCGGAAAAACCATTTAAGTACTATCGTAGATTCAAAACCTGAAATTTCAGAGCTCATTGAAAGAAAAGTATTCTCAAATTATATATTTGAAGGGGGATGGCATAGTTATATTAACGCCGACCGGAGCAGGTTGTCTTTTGTTGCTTCAGGTTTGGGGAAAGAGATGAAAGTCCACGGTAGTAAAGGTTTCAGACTTTTTGCTGATGGAAAGTGGAATAGTTTCCGATATCTGATGAGAAACTGGACCCAGGAAGATTTTGAGGAAGGCAAAAAGGTGTCCCGTGAAATGAACCTCATGTCAAAAGAGGAAGCTGGAGAATATGACCACATCGATCTCAGGTCATATCTCAAGTCCCGAACAAATAGTGAAAATGTCCGAAACTTTCATGAATGGCTTGCCGGCTATGAAACAGGCCATGATGACCCAAAACTGATTTCAGCAGGTGAACATATAAAAACTGTGAGTATGATACATTGTGCTGGCAATGATCTGGAAGATGGAAGCGGCGGCCAGCCTGAAGGTGGCTTCAATGTAATTTCAAGGCTGTTTAAAGAAATAATTGAGGAAAACGGCGGAGAAATTCGGACAGGGGCAGCTGTAGAAAAGATAATAGTGGAAAATTATAAGGCAACAGGGGTTCAGACTTCAAATGGCGTAATCAATGCTCCGAGAGTAATATGCAATATCCCAATGCAACGGGCACAAAAGGTTTTAGAGGATGAATACTGGCCAAAAGAATTCAAACTCCAGATTGAAAAGAACAAACCACTTTCCGGCATCCTGGGATGGATAAACACAAAAAAACCGGTTGATCCTGATTTTAAAGGGATCTATATCATGCCGAAACTTCCGGGATGCTCTCCTGAAGATGGATTCAGCGGAGATGTCCTTTTTGGGTTTGAAGATGTAGCTACTTACGACAGTACAAGAACTCCTGAAGGCGAAGGTCTGATGACAGTCTGGGCGGGCCTTCTCCCTGATCAATTACATAACCCGGAACTTGTTCAAAAGATTACAAAGGGAATTTTTACCTTTTATAATGAATATTACCCCGGCTTCGAGGAAAATCTTAACTGGTACTTCCTCACTGCCTGCGACGAGCTATACAGCATTACCGTTACGCCGGGAATGATAGGAGACAAAAGACTTCCTGTAAAACATCCTCTTGTAAAAGATCTTTTTTTCACCGGCGATTCCGTAACACAATGGAGTTTCGGAGTATCAGGTGCAATCGGAGGAGCAGTGAACTGCGCATCTGCAGCAACCGGCAAGGATTATTCTACACTAATGCCGTTTTATATGAGATGATTTTGTTCCGTATAAAAAACATTTTAGGGCTCTTTTCTCTGACCCGGTCTTTGAAATAGTTAAAGAAATATTTAATAGAAAAATTATCGAAGGGAGTAATCATGAATTCTTCAGACAACAATTATGATGCAATAATTATCGGAGCAGGTCTTGGAGGGTTGATAACAGGTGCAATTCTGGCAAAGCTGGAAGGGATGAAAGTCCTAGTGCTTGAAAAGGAAGAAACTATAGGAGGCAAGCTTTTTACTTTCGAACATTATGAAGGGGATGAAAAAACCTTCCTGAAAAAGCTTTATACGCATTCCAGGAGCCGGTTGGTGGATTCAAGTTCTGATTTTTCAGAGATGATCGAAAATAAAACATTTTCAAAATACATTATCGAAGGTGGGTGGCATAGTTTTATAAATTCTGATCGGAGCAGGCAGTCTTTTATAGCCCAGGCATTGGGAGAAAATCTGAAAGTGTTCGGTAATGAAGGATTTCGACTATACGGAGAGGATAAATGGGAGGAACTGAGATATTTACAGAGGAACTGGACTAAAGAGGATTTTCAAGAAGGAAAGGTAGTGTCGCGTGAAATGAACCTCATGTCAAAAGAGGAAGCTGAAGAATATGATAACATTGACCTTGAATCGTTTTTAAGAAGCCGAACAACCAGTCAGAATGTTATCAATTTTCATTTGTGGCTTGCCGGATGGGAAGTTGGGACAAATAATCCTAAAAATATATCAGCAGGAGAGCATATAAAGGTGATAAGTATGGTTCATTGTGCTGGTAAAGATTTCACGAATGGCGGTGGCGGCCAGCCCCTTGGAGGACATCTTGAAGTCGCACGTCTGTTTGCTAAAGTTATTGAAGAAAATGGAGGCACCATAAGAGTCAGCACTCCTGTTGAAGAACTTGTTATAGAAAACTATCAAGCAAAGGGTGTGAAAACTGCCGACGGCATAATTAAAGCTTCTAAAGTAATCTGTAATGTACCCATGTGGCGTGCAATTAATCTTATTGGTAAAGAATACTTCCCGGATGAATTTTTAAAGCGCTCTGAGGATATGGAGCCCTGCGGCGGCATACTAGGCTGGATAAGCACTAAGCGTCCTCTTGATCCCGACTACAGAGGTTTATATATACTTCCCGTACTTCCGGGATGTAAAAAATCCGACGGTTTTACAGGCGATGTTTTGTTTTCTTTTGAAGATGTCGCAACTTATGATAAATCACGGGCTCCTGAAGGAGAGGGCCTTATGCCGATCTGGGCAGCTATGGACATAAAAAATCCCGATGAGATTCACAATAAGGAGCTGATTGATAAAATCGTAAAAGGGGTTTTTACCTTTATGAGAAAAGAGTATCCTGATTTTGATGAACTACTTAACTGGTATATCGTAACCGCCTGCGAAGAGCTGTATAGCATTGCTTCAAAACCGGGTATGGTCGGAAACCTGAGAATGCCCACAAAAAGCCCGCTGGTAAAAAATCTTTTCTTTACCGGGGACGGAACACAACAATGGAGTTTCGGTCAATCAGGTGCTGCTGGAGGTGCGGTAAACTGTGCATCGGCTGTGACAGGAAAGGACTGCTCGGTTATATTGCCGTTTTTCATGCGGTGATTTTGCCTGGGATCTGTTTTTTAGCCATCTCCAATATTGATGAGCACGATTAAAAAAATAAATGTGTTTATCAATTTCATGATTATGCCTAACGTTTGAACTCAGCGGCTGGCCAAAAGCCTTGTCCGTAAACCGGTAGCGCTTCTTCCAGTCCGCTGAAGTGGTTGGTTGTGCGACTTACATTTACTTATAAGGATTATCTTCAGGGTAAAGTTTTTCTGCACATTCAGGGCAAATCCCATGACTAAAACCAACATCAATTCTTTCTGAAATGTAAGTTTCAATTGAGCGCCATGAATCTTGATTCTTGGGATCGCAATTTTTATTTCGAATTTTTTTGCACGATGCACATAATGGAAGAACGCCTCTTAACGTTTGCTGTACCTCGGACAAAAGGCGAGTTTGAATGGTTATACCAATGAATACAAATATTGAACCAAGAAGGAATATGACACTAATAAAAGTCTCACTGAGCAATGAATTGCTAATGGCAAATGCCACCATAACTACTATGTAGCCTATGAAAAAAAATACCATCAGTCCTCGATGGAACAGTAGGGATATTTTAATCTGCTTCCGGTGACTTTCAGGGATAAACGGTAATGTATCAAAAAGGGACTTAGCCTGAAATATGCTGATGAGCATGATGATTGCACCAATTGTTATGAGTGCGAAATTTATAATTGTTAAATTGTTCATAATATACTCCTTTTCAGCACAACATATATATTATGATGCAGCATCATTTCGTAAAAAAATGGAATAAATGCTGACCTTCTAAAAGTTGTTGGAAATTTCAACAGTCCTGATTTTTACTAAGATATCAATATATTAAATAGTATCTAAGTATGTTCATAAATAGCGATATTGCTGCTTTTTGTTATAATTATGACACTTCGGATGCTAGCACATAAGTTCAGATTTTAGTTATTTTTTAATCTAAAGGGCTTTTCACCCCTATTTTATTCCTATTCGCTACGTATGTATATATCATGATCATATTGATATTCGAATACCCTAAAAGTTCCTGGGGTTTATGCCGAGGTTGGTTGCTGCGGAACTTAACTTTTTGTCATTTGTCCACAGCTTTACCTGGGCTAGTTTGGCTGAAGCTAATAGATGTATATCAACGAAACCAATTCCTGCACCATGTAACTTATGTTCATCAATAAAGTATAAGTACTCGTTGAATTCTACTAAAGGAGACAGTGGTAAATCTCTTAGTAATGACAGTATTTGCTTTCGGTTTTTAATATTTCCGCACGCAAGTTCGCCAATGATGTGGGTATGACACATCACTTTACCTTTGCTTAGCAAATCTTCTAAATTCTTATTTCCGTTTCTTAGATGGTTAACCCAGACTGAAGTATCGACAAGGACCATTCGGAATTATCCTATTCTTCTTCGTGGGATATCTTTCACATCTTTTTCGGATCCACCCAATTTGGCTAAACGTTTGCTGCTTTCTAAAGCAATGAGGGCTTCAAGGCCCAAACGAACTAAAGAGGTTTTTTCTTTAACGCCAGTGAGCAAAGATGCTTTTTCTAAGATTTGATCATCTATATTTAATGTAGTTCTCATATGCATATGTATGCATCATTAATGCATACGTGTCAATGTCTTTTTTAAAGATAACGTCTGTTTAACCTGTTTTTTAAGAGCATAGTGAGCGTAGCTAACGAAACGGCGAAAAAAGTCAGGTTAAAACAATTGTTCGGTTTTGGTTTATTCTTCATTTAGATCTTATAACTGTGGAAAAGAGGCGTCTGCTGGCAGTTTCCATAGAAACAATCACTCTTCTGTAGCGAGTTTCTCACCTAGAGAATTCTCTGATTCTTTCTTATCTTTGCACTGTTCTAAATAAGCGTCTAATTCTTCCATAGGCCAGCATCCACTGCAAAGTAGTGATGGCATTCCTTCTTTGATTAAATCCATAATTTTATTCTTTTTTTTCATTCTCAATTAATGGCCATACTTATGGAGATGATGGTCACCTTTTTCCACTTTACTTCGCCAGATATTCCTGAGATTTGCGGCAAGTCTTTCCGCAAGGACTGACTTGCCTATATCTTCCTTTAAACCTTTTGTAAGGATATCCATACTTGCTTTAACTTCGTCATTAGGTCCGGGCAGTGATACTATAAGCGATCCGTTATACTCTCCCACTGCGATTTTAACACCATCTTTGACATGTCTTCCTGTGCCCTTTTCAAAATGACAGATATATGGAGTTGCGGCATTTTTATCCAATGAAAGAACCGCTTCCACTGTATGATCCTTGTCTTCTGCACCAACACCGCCTGTTGTTATAATAAGGCCGTATCCTCCCGATTCTGCTGCTTCTCTCAACTTGCTGCTGATCATCCATTTGTCGTCTTCAAGAGTAGTACCTTTAGTAACATTATAACCTTCTTTTTCCAGGCGTTTAGAAATAAAAGGAGTATTTGTATCCACAATTTGCTTCTCTTCAACCTCTGAGCCTGACGAAAAGACAACAGCTCTTTTCATTATATTATTTGATATTTCTTCAGCCATTCCTTTTGAACGTTCAATAGCTTCCATGACTTCAGGATCATCGTTTGCAATCCAGCCTAATACACCATCCGAAGAAAAGTTTGTTTCAGGTGTAACTGATACACCGGGAATTTCTGAAAGTTTTTTTAAAAGTTCTCCTTTTTTTCCGACAAGTTTATATGCATCAATGCAATCCTTAAGAATGTCGAGTGTCATATTATTACCGCGAAGGTCGGTGACAAAAACCTCTTTTCTGTCTATCCCCAATGTATCGGCAACAGCAGCTGCAATGTCGGTCAGATTTGCATGGTCGAAATTAATGTTTTCAATTTTAAGTTCTGTTTTTCTTAATGTGTTTAGTTCTAATGTTTCCATAATCCCTTATTCCACTTTGATCACATCAAATTTCATATCTAAAAGATCTGCATTTAATATCGCTGTTCCGATATCCAGTATATCAACATCCATATTTTTTAAACGGTCGATATCCCAGTACCTGATTCCGCCGCCATATGCTATTTTCACATTAGTCCTTAAATCTTTTGATTTAAGGACTTCTGATACTTTAGTTATATCTTCTTCTTTACCGGAATCTATGAAAATAATCGAGGCGCCTGTCTGGGCAGCTTCTATTGCTTCTGATGCTATGTCATTAAATAAGCCTTTTACCTGAATCACCCTTACATGACCGTTTAGATGAGAAACTGCATCAAGAGTTTCTTTGATACCTCCGAAAAACCGGGTATAATTCTTATCCAGATATATCAGCGGATCAGGTGTGATCCGTGGAAACGCCCCACCGCTTATAACAGCTTGACGGATGTCATCCTTCATTGCATAAGGCATTTTTTTCCATGCACCGCATACTATTTCAGGTCGATTGCCGGCCTTTTCGATAAACCGTTTTACTTCAGTGGCGATTCCCGATGGTTTTGCCATAGCACCCATTAATACATCTTCTGCCATTGCAGCCTGCTTGGGAACGCCTTTAAGCTTCATTACCGGCATACCTTTTTCTACCAGAGTGGCCTCTTTAATGCTATCGACAACTTTTAACCCGAGCTTTTCTGCCTCTTCAACA
Organism: Desulfobacterales bacterium; assembly: GCA_018693105.1. GTDB lineage: Bacteria > Desulfobacterota > Desulfobacteria > Desulfobacterales > SURF-7 > JABHLN01. Next base: position 7,188 of record JABHLN010000093.1, read on the forward strand.
GCAGACCCAACACCGGAAATGATGCCGTTGCCATCTGCAGTTATTATTGCTGTGGCTGTTTTATGCGACACACTCTTAAGGATGATATCCCTTAAATCACCCTTTAAATTATTATTGGTTTCCATCTGGATCAATACCTTTTTGTGTCTTGAGGAACCTTAATCGTTTTTTTGAGTTAGCTTGTGTTACATTATGTAAATTTAATGATTCTTCATATTCTATGGTTAAAATAATAATACAAACACCAGTAGATGGATTATAAAACGATAAATTTAGGGAAATGACAACCTTTTAATCAATCTTGACTCATTTGAAATCCTGTGTAAAATTGATGGTACCTTTTTTGAAAGAACAGGGTTTGTTGTGTTTCACTCCGCTTAACCCGGCCTTGCAGTTAACAAAGCAAATATAAGAGGAGATAGGTATGAGCGATCAATTTCAAAATCTGTTTACACCAATCAGAATTAAGAATGTTGATATAAGAAACAGAATTGTCAGTACCGGTCATGGTACCGGTCTTGGCGAGAACAAAATCCCGGGCCAGCCAATTATTGATTATCATGTTGAAAGGGCAAAAGGCGGATGCGGTCTTATCGTTGTTGAGATTGCCGGTGTTCACAAATCCACCGCTGCGCCTCTTATCGGCTGGGATGAAAGACTTATACCCGAATATCGAAAACTTACCGATGCTGTCCATGAACATGGTGCAAAGATTTCTCTTCAGGTAGGTCATATAGGCAGGCAGCGGTTTTTTGGCCGGCGGCTTAACTGGGCACCTTCGCCTATGCCCTATCAATTCTATGATACAATCGGTTTGACACCCAAGGAAGTGGAAATAGAAGATATAAAAGAAGTCGTTGAGGGCTGGGGGCGGGCGGCTCATATTACAAGGGAAAGCGGTTTTGACGGTGTTGAAATCCATTCCCTTTACGGAAATTATTTTCTTGGCGCTTTCGTTTCTCCATACAGCAACAAGCGTAATGATGAATATGGAGGGAGTCTTGAAAACAGGATGCGTGTTATCTATGAAGTCATGGATTCTGTGAGGAAAAATGTTGGTGATGATTATATGGTTGGTTTGCAGTTAAATGGCGATGACCTCACATCAGGCGGTCTTGGGCCTAATGAATATAAGGAGATTGCATCTCTTATAGATCAAAGAAAACAGATTGATTATATAGTTGTAAAAGCCGGAACCTACTGGGTTCCAAATATGGTTATTCCCGATATGCAGCATCCTTTAGGTTTATGGGTGCCTTATTCGTCAGGTATAAAAGAAGTAACTAAAAATGCTGTTATAATAGCCGTTGGCCGGATTAATGACCCGGTTTTTGCGGAAAAAGTACTGGCAGACGGACATGCGGATATGACAGGAATGACAAGAGCCCAGATAGCTGATCCTGAACTGGCAAATAAAACACGTGAGGGCAGGCTTGAAGATATTCGCCCATGTGTTGCCTGTAATGACGGCTGCTGGGGAAATATTTACGGTGCCCGGTTTGGATGCGTTCACAATACCGCTGCAGCAAACGAAAGAAAACTTGGTATCGGTACACTTAACCCTGCTGATAAAATAAAAAATGTAATGGTCATAGGAGGCGGGCCCGGCGGTCTTAAGGCTGCAAAAATAGCTGCCCTGCGTGGACATAAGGTTTCATTATACGAAAAACGTGACCAATTCGGAGGTCAGGTAAGATTTGCCGCAAAGGGCGCCGGACGGGGTGAGCTTGAGGGAATAATCCGGCACCTGAGCATTCAGGTGGAAAAAATGAATATCGAGACCCACCTTGACACTGAAGTAACCCCGGAAATGGTGAAAGAATCAAACCCAGATGCTGTTATTGTAGCTACAGGTTCTATCCCCAGGCGGAAAAGTTTTACCGGTATTCCTTCCTTTGATCCCGATATTCAGGATCCTGTAGGCTCTGAACAATCAAATGTTCTTACTAGTCTGGATTTATTAGAAAATGAGGCGGAAACAGGACGTAAGGTGATTGTGGCAGATGACGGTGAAGGGAACTGGAAAGCTGTCAGTATTGCAGAGCTACTTTTTGATCGTGGAAAAGATGTTGAACTTGTTACACCCTTGGAATTTGCCCGGGACCTTACTGCAGAAAGACGGATCCCTGTATTGAAAAGGTTTCTGAAAAAAGGAATAAAGATTACCCCGTATACCATGATACGTGAAATAAAGGATAAGACGGTTGTTCTTTATAATATATACAGCCGGCAGGAAACTATAGTAGAAGATGTTGACAATGTTGTGCTTGCATATTTCCATCAGGCCAATGACGCTCTTTATTTTGATTTAAAAGGTAAGGTGAAAGAACTTTATCGTATAGGAGATTGTATGGCTCCGCGAATGATCGGAGATGCCATTAGGGAAGGTGAAAAAATAGCCAGACTATTGTAACACTACTTTAGGGTCTTCTAATGGAAAAAAATATTTGTGTTTTAATAGAGCATGAAAATGATGAAGTAATTGAGCCTTCCCTCGAAGTATTACTGGAAGCGCGAAGGCTTGCAGATATGGGGGGGTATGCGGTTACTGCCCTTCTTCTCACAGGATCTGATGCCGGTCCCCTTTGTAAGGGTTTAGGACGATATGGTGCAGGTAAGGTCTGCATTATGGAACATCATCTTTTAATTGATTACACTACGGATGGTTATGCAAAATGTATAACCGGGTTCTTAAGTAAAAATCACACTGATATTTTTCTTCTTGCAGGCACCTCCCTTGGCAAAGATCTTGCGCCTTTTCTCTCCGCAAAATTAGAAACCGGACTGGTAAGCGATTGTACGGTTTTAGATATAAACGAAAATGGTATTTTAGAAATGACCAGGCCGACATATGGAGGCCGTGTTTACACGACCTATAGATACCGGCCGGATGAACTTCAGATTGCCACTACCCGTCCCGGAGTATTAGGTGTAGGTTCGGTTCAGATAGACAGGGATATTGAAGTTGAAAAAATTGATATTGATATTTCTTCCGGTGATATCCGCACCAGGGTTTTGGGATATTCCAAAGTAGACCCCGAAACTCTTGATATTACAGAAGCAAAAACGGTTGTTGCTTTTGGGAAGGGTCTCGGGGACAGCGAGCATCTTCCTGGAATTAAATCCCTGGTTAAACTAATTGATGCTTCTATTGCCGGTTCACGGGTTTCCGTGGATGAAGGATGGATTCACTTTAACCGTCAAATCGGTCAGACCGGTAAAACTATTTCCCCTGATTTTCTTATATGTTTCGGTATATCCGGTGCCACCCAGTTTACGATGGGCATGCAGGATTCACGTTTTATAGTAGCTGTAAATAAAGATCCCTATGCTCCCATATTTAAAGTTGCCGATGTCTCTGTATCAGGAGACATGCATGAAATCATTCCCATATTGACCGGGAAGCTTGAAAAAGTAAAAGAAAAATATCTCAAGAAACATGATGAAGTGTGAACGTTAACGAGTGTCTGTCCAGAAATAGGAT
>JABHLN010000094.1 GCA_018693105.1 Desulfobacterales bacterium
AAACCGGTTTTTTATGACCATGCCGTTTATTTCACTTAGTTCAAATAATTTACTCATCCTCAGCTCCTCGATTGAAACCTCTTTAGAATATCTTTATTTTACGTAAATTTAATATAAGCTATCTCAAAATAAATCTAAGTGCCCCCGGCGGTGTTACAAAACGGCTCAAAATGCTCACATACTACATGTATGCTCTGCTTTCTCGCTCCTTTGTGCCTTGCCGGGAACCCCGTTTTTTTGAGATGGCTTATAGTATCCTAGCATATCATTTTTTCAATAGTAATATTGCGGTGCAAAAGAATATCATTCATTCTTGACCCGTTTCTATACTTCGGATATTTATGTAGTGCTAACCATTTTTACTTGGCCACCGATTATACTTTTTACAATACCATAAAATTTTAATACGTTGGGAATATTAATGCACGTCGCAATGATAAGGGATGCAGTGTAACGCAGATATTGGACTTTTTTACGACGCCATCAAATTTTAATACGTTGGGAATTTGAATATGAAATTAAAAAATATAATCATATGTTTTATTTTTCGGTTTGTTTTCTTCTTTTTTCATGCACCATTGAAAAAGAAATAAAAATTGAAAAGTTATCTGAACAGACCATGATTTCAGCTCATACATCAGGTGAAGTTTCCAGGAAAAGCCATATAAGAATAATTTTTGCGCATGACATTGTTGTTTCCACAGATATTAATTCAATAGTTGAAAACTCTCTGTTAAAATTCCAGCCGAATATTTCAGGAAAGGCAATATGGATTGATAAAAGAACCCTTGAATTTAAACCGGATAACAATCTTCCTTCAGGAGAAAAATATAAAGCAACCGTTAATCTTAAAAATATAGCTCAAGTATCTAAAGATGCAATAGAAGGCGCACCAGATAAATTCACGTTTACGTTTGAGGTTATGAAACAGGCCTTTGAAATAACAATGGATGGTTTACTGGCAGTCAATACTAAAGATTTAAAAAAACAAATTTTAAAAGGCAGTATTGTAACAGCTGATATCGAAGAATCTTTAAACCTTGAAAAGAGTATTTATGCTGAACAGTCAGGTAAGAATCTCAGTATAAGGTGGTTACATTCTGATAACAAAAGGGAGCATTCATTTATTATTGAAGGGATATTGAGACAGGATGAGTCGTCACAGGTTTTTATGTACTGGGACGGGAAATCTCTTGGGGTTAATAAAAAGGGTAGAAGAATAATTGATGTCCCGGCCCTTGATATATTTAAAATTATTGATGCTACAGCCATAGAAGGAAGGGAGCAACACATTCTTCTCAGGTTTTCAGACCCGCTAATGTCTGACCAGATGTTAAAAGGTCTTATTGGTTAGATTGGTTTAATCAGCTTGATTAGTTAACCAATAGAAACAATTAAATCAATGGAATCAGCTCAACCAATAAAACTAATCAAACCAATTAAACGATATTCCGGTTCGAATAACCGGAATATCTCCTTTTCCTTATCCGCATTTGGTAAAACCGCACGAATGGCAGGTCATACACCCCTCTTCAAAGGTTATGTTCTGACCGCATTCCGGGCAGGCGTTTCCTTTTAGACTCTTCTGGTAACCATAATTCTTATTTTTTCCGTCTTTAAGGTATCTTTCCTCAAGAATGCGTCCAATACCGTCAGGTACTGATAGTATCAGTCCACCTTTCTGGAAGATAGCATGTTCCCCGCCGATTCCTTTTATCTGCTCCACAATGTGTTCAACACTCACATCTGATCTTAGAGCAAGAGATATCAGGCGACCGATTGCTTCAGTCTTTGCTGTAGTAGATTTCCCGGATTTACCGATAGTTGCAAAGACCTCAAAAGGTTTGCCGTTCATTTCGGTTACAGTTACATAAAGATGGCCCATACCGGTTTTCATTCTTGTTGTAAAACCTTCAAGGGTATCAGGACGATCTTTTACTGACATTAATTCCTCGTTTTTATTTGACGCTTCTTTTTTTGAAACTGAAAGAACCTGGTTTATTTTGCTGCCGTCCCTGTATATCGTAACACCTTTACATCCGAGTTCATAAGCAAGGTTGTATATTTTAAGAACATCTTTTTCGGTTGCATCATGAGGAAGGTTAACAGTTTTAGAAACAGCATTGTCAGTATATTTCTGGAATGCTGCCTGCATGCGAACATGCCATTCAGGTGATATATCATGTGCTGTTACATAAACCTTTTTAACATCTTCAGGGATCTCCTTTATATCACTGATGGACCCCTTTGCTGCTACCATATCCATTAAATCGGGACTGTAAAAACCTCTTTCGTGAGCAACCTTTTCGAAATGAGGATTAACTTCTACAAGTTTGTCATTGTCCATGACGGTTCTAATAAAACTAAGAGCAAAGAGCGGCTCAACCCCGCTGGAGCAGCCGGCTATAATACTTAATGTGCCTGTTGGTGCTATGGTTGTGGTTGTTGCATTTCTGAATTCCGGACCATCAGATTTGGCATAAATACTTTTTGAAAAATTTTTAAATGTTCCACGTTTTTTAGCAAGGGTTTCGGATGCCCTGTGGGATTCTTCCTGTATAAACCCCATAACCTCTTCAGCTATTTCAAGGGCTTTTGCTGAGTTGTACGGTACTTTCAATTGATAAAGCAAGTCTGCAAAGCCCATAACACCCAGGCCAATCTTCCTATTTCCTTTAACCATTTCGTCAATTTCAGCAAGAGGGTATTTGGACATGTCGATTGTGTTGTCAAGAAAACGCACAGACAGATGTACAGTATCTTTTAAGGCTTTATAATCAATTGCAAGCTCATTGTTTTGTTCCACAACAAACTTTGCAAGGTTTATTGAACCCAGGTTGCATGCTTCCATTGGTAGAAGAGGCTGCTCTCCACAGGGATTAGTACTTTCTATTTCTCCAAGTTCGGGGGTGGGGTTGTCTCTGTTCATCTTATCAAGAAAAACAACTCCCGGATCGCCATTTTCCCAGGCATGTTTTACAAGAAACTTATATACTTCGGAGGCTTTCAATGTATCAGTTTTCTTGCCGTTGGCAGGATTGATCAGATCGTATGTTTCATTGTTTTTTACTGCTTCCATGAATTTGTCTGTAACCGCAACAGAGATATTAAAATTGTTCAAATCCCCGTTATCTTCCTTGCTGTTTATAAATTCCATTATGTCCGGGTGATCAACGCTCAAAACACCCATATTAGCACCGCGTCGTGTTCCACCCTGCTTGACCTGTTCGGTAGCAGTGTTGAATATTTTCATAAATGATACGGGGCCTGACGCTACACCCCCGGTAGTTCCTACACGGCTGTTTTTCGGCCTCAGTCGTGAAAAGGAAAAGCCGGTCCCTCCCCCTGATTTATGAATAAGTGCGGCATTTTTAACTGTGTCGAAAATATCATCTATAGAATCATTTACCGGAAGGACAAAACATGCTGCAAGCTGACCAAGGCGTCGTCCGGCGTTCATAAGGGTAGGTGAGTTAGGAAGAAATTTAAACTCGGTAATTAACTTGTAAAAACTGTCCTCGATCTTCTTTGGATCTGATGGATTTTTATGTTTCTTCTCAGCTTTTGCAATATGATTGGCCACACGTTTGAACATTTGTACAGGGGTCTCGATAATCTTACCTTTACTGTCTTTTTTCAAGTATCTTCTTTCCAATACGGTTCTGGCGTTATCAGAAAGATAAGGGCCTGTTTTTGTGAAAAAAGTTTTATCAAGTTTGAGAGGACTGAATTTGGTAAGTCCATATTCCATGAGCTTTGCTTCAATCATTTTTTCAATAACCGGCATGGTTATGGTTGTAAGTTCCATTTTTGAGATGGCTTCACGCAGGAACCGGCTGATGTCCATTGCCTGATTTGCGTTAATAGGATTATTTTCTGTAAGAATGTTTGAAAAGCGGTGATCATCCCATTTATAGGTAGCTAAATCAAAACGTCCATCATCAGTAAGAATTGTTTTCCCTTTTTGACCCATAACCATCTCCCGTGAGTTTGTTTTTTAAAAAGCAAAGGTGTTTTAACAAAAATTTTTTATGGTTAAATAATATTTGTTGAATGTAAACAGAATATTTTAAAAATACATTTATTAAAACTATTTTATCAAGCGGGTGTGATGCACTTACACTTTTTATTTATATTGATCGTGTCTTAAAAATGTCTCCGTATAATGCGTTATTACGGTTGGCTAAAAGTTCCACATGCCGAGCATATGCCTACATATCTTGACAGCCAAAATGCATTGTCTCTCTTCGAAATTATAAATATTGAAAAATGGAAAAAACAAAAAAACGGTATAATAAACCACCCGTACATTTTTTTATTAGTGAATTTCTTTTAAAGACCACACAGTATGTTGTATGTCAAGAAAAATTTTATACTATATCTATGGTTTTTTGAATATAAGAATAGAAGAGTTTATGTAATATATTGAAAATATTTTTTTATAGCGGTTTAGTTTGATTTTGTGTGTATCTAGTGCCTGAACGAAAGCTCAACATTTTTTCAAAGCAGAAATTGGGGAAAATAGGGGGCGTTAAGGTACTAATTAACCGGAACGCTTTTCCTTTCTATAAGCCATGCCCTGAAAATCAGCAATCAGTTCTCCTTTTTCATTAGTAACTGATATTGAATAGGTAGCAAGTTTTCTATTTAGTGATATTTCTCTGGCTTCTGCATACAAGGTGCCTTCAGTTGCAGCTTTAATATATGATATATTTATATTGATAGCCATTGCTGCAGCATTGTGTGAATTTGATGCTGCGGCAAATACAGTATCGGCAAGTGTAAAGATTGCCCCGCCATGAACAGTGTTATGGATATTTAAATGTCTTTTTTTTATATCAATTTTTGCTTTTGCCGTGCCCTTTGAGACTTCCAGCAGTTCAACACCTATGAGTTCTGCAAAACTATCGCCCTTATATTTTTCTTTCATAGATTTAACCTTGATGGCGTCTTAATTCCGATATAGCGGGACTATTTAGCCATGATTTATCATTTTTACGAGTTAATCAATAATGATGAACTCGTAAAAAGTATTACCGATGGCTAAGTAGAAATCTTCATATACAAGGCATAGCTTTTGGCCAGGCGTGAAGGCATACATGTAGTATGTCGAACGTCTGGCCAAAAGCTATAACGCAGTAGATGGAGATTTTTTACGACGCCATCAATAATGATTGTGATTAAAAAATAAATATAGTTCTTTTGTTCAAATATCAGCAACCTCCGTTGTTGACAATAGTTTATATCTTTGTAATGAGTAGCAGTTATTGTGAATGATGTGAGTAGAACCCGCCTCAAAAAAACAGATTTGTTTAGAGAGCAAGGCCTCTTCATATGAGAAAGCGCTTCATACAAGTAGTATGTGAGCATTTTGAATCGGCATATAACACAGCTATCTAACAAAAGATGTGTTTTTGAGATAGGTCCTAATAAATTAACGGAAAAGTAAATATGTCTTCTGATCTGAATATTGATATTTTTATAAAAAAGCTTAAGAATGCATATAAAGGCTGGAATGCCCCTATTGTGACTTTTATTGCAAACCGAGGTGCTACTCCATTTGAAATACTTGTTTCAACACTCCTTTCTCTAAGAACTAAAGACGAGGTGACCTCAAAAGCAACAATAAGACTTTTAGCGATTGCCAGAACACCTGAAGCAATTTTAGATCTTGATGAGAAAATGATTGCTGAACTTATTTATCCTGTAGGATTTTATCCTACTAAAGCTAAAAGGCTTAAAGAAATCAGCAGGATTCTTATTGATCAATACAGGGGAGGTGTACCTGATGAAATTGATGAGTTGCTGAAACTTCCGGGAGTAGGGCGGAAGACTGCGAATCTTGTCCTTGTTGAAGGTTTTAAAAAGGATGCTATTTGTGTTGATACTCATGTTCACAGAATAAGTAATCGGATAGGGTATGTAAAAACAAAAAACCCTGACAAAACCGAGTTTGCCTTAAGGAAAAAACTTCCAAAAAAACACTGGGTTAAATATAATGAACTGCTTGTTGCCTTCGGACAGGTGATGTGCAGACCGGTATCTCCGTTTTGCAGTAAATGCCCGGTATCGTATATGTGTCCTAAGAAAGGTGTTATAAAATCGAGATAGTGTCCGTCCTGAAATGACTAATTTGGCCTATTTCGGTGTCAGGCTCAAATTTTAATCCTCGAAATATTAAATATATTCCTGTGGTTGAAATTTTCGCCTTCCTTGAACTTGACCCAATTATCCTATTTCTGAACAGACACGAGGGAACTGATATTATGAATAAAATTAATTTCATATCATGGAATGTGAACGGTTTGAATGCAGCAATGAAGAAAGGTTTTGTGGAAACACTTAATACACTTGATGCAGATATTGTTGCATTACAGGAAACAAAACTTCAGGAAGAGAAACTAACTGAAGAAATGAAAAATATTAAAGGTTATGAATCATACTGGGCTTTTTCTACAAAAAAAAAGGGATATAGCGGTGTTGCCGTTTATTCACGGATTGAACCCAGAAATGTTAAATATGGAATAGGAATACCCGAATATGATATTGAAGGACGTATTATTGAAATAGAATACGATGATTTTATTTTTTTCAATATATATTTTCCAAACGGTCAGATGAACGATGAAAGACTTAAATATAAACTAGACTTTTACAGAGATTTCTTCAACTATGTAGATAAGTATAAAAATAAAGGCCGTTCTATTATAATTACAGGTGATTACAATACTGCACATAATGAAATCGACCTTAAGAATCCAAAACCAAATGAAAAAAGATCAGGTTTCCTTAGAATTGAACGTGACTGGCTGGACAGAATAATTGAAAATGGATATGTGGATGTATTCAGACATTTTAATCCTGAAACTGTAAAATATTCATGGTGGTCATACAGGTTCAATTCGAGAGCGAAAAATACCGGATGGCGCATTGACTATTTCTTTGTGACCGAAGATTTTCTCGATAGAGATATGGTAAAGGATGTTTTTATTGAAAACGACATTTATGGTTCGGACCATTGCCCAATAGGTCTGTCTATTGAACTATGATGGTGTCGTAAAAAGTCCAATATCTGCGTTGCGCTGCATCCCTCGTCACTGCGGCGTACGATGAGTACGCCTCATTCCTCGGGATTTGCGGCGCCTTGATCTTGAACTTTTTACAACACCATCGAGTTTAATACGCTATATAACTATGTGTGCCTTATATGCTCTATGGGTCGTATCTCCTCCATGGAAAGAGCTTCTTCAGGACATGTTATAACACAATTGCCGCAGCCATAACACTTGTCAAGGTCTATCGGCGTATCGTCATCCATGGTAATTGCATTAAACCGGCACCGTTCAATACAGGTGCCGCATTGTGTGCAGGTTTCACTATCTAGTTTCACCCTGAATCTTGAAGGTGCATATGCACCCGGATAATCAAGCTGGTTGATGAAATAAAGACCTGTACAGCAGCAGGAACAGCAGTTGCACATGAACATATCTTTTTGAATATTATTTCTTACAGAATGAACAAGTCCCGCATCTTCGGCATCACCTACCCGTTTTAAAGCTTCTTTGTTTGTGAGTATTTCTCCTATTCCACTTTCCAGAAAATGCTCAGCAAATCCATTAACACCCATACATACAGAGTTCTCAGGTGCAGGACAGTCCTGACCCTTACCGTTTTTCTTTGCCTGTAAACGGCATGCACAGGGCCCTGCTGAAATAAGTTCGGCATCCCTGAATATTTTTCTTGCAGAATCAACATCAAGGATTGAACCGCCTGATTCTATGGAATGATCAACAGGTATTACCCTTACCATGGGCGGTATTTTCATTTTTTTAACCTTGGCCAGAAACGTAGCAGTTTCATTTGTGATGACTTTTTCCCAGAGTTCAAAAAGCTCCTGGGGTGCTTCCTTCCATGTAACAACTGTCATGTCACGTAGTTCTATCATGGCGGGAAACATACGGAAAAGGTCAGGATTGTCCATTTTGTTACCTATGGCACCACGTGAAGAGAGTTTTCCAATAACTTTTTTTACATGATTTTCATCCCATCCCGTCTTTTTTACAAGATCGGGTAATGTGCCGGGCATTGCCTGAGCAAGTTTAGCATCATCATCTTCATCAAAAAGGATTTCGAGTATTCTTTCCATAGCGGCAGAACGTGGAAAGCCAATAGATCCGGCATATTGCTTTAGACTATCAGATATTGTCATAATATCTCCTTGAAATTTTTGAGTTTAAAAAATATTTGTCAGTATAATACAAAATAGGATTAATACCATGAATTATAAAATAATGATGAATTCGTAAAAAAATATAACAGATGACTAAGTATAAATTTTCATATTCAAGACATAGTGGTTGATCGGGAGTGAAGGCATACATGTAGTATGTCGAACTCCTGATAAACCGCTATAACGCAGCAGATGGAGACTTTTTACGACGTCATCAATAATAAACATCAGATTAAAATATAATTGTCAAACCATTTAAATTTTTTCCCAGAGGACAAAATAGTTTTTTGAATTTAGTTTATGAACTCTTTTTTACTTTGTTATATCAGAATGTTAAACTTTGAATAGATAATTAATTTTTATTATTTAATTTCCATATAAGATATCAAATATGAATATCAGATTTTATAGATGTTAATAATTATAGAAAAAATAATTTTTGACTTGATTATCTATTTTTTTTGGAGTATCAATCGACCTCATTAATTAAATATTGATGTTTGAATTTGGAAACATATTAGGAGCAGGACTAAAATATCCTGATATGACTTTATGAATTGTATAACTTTCGGAGGTGTATGTTTACTTTATTATTAAGCGTTATAGTTTTTTTATGTGCGGGATATTTTTTAATCAGATATTGCTAACACCATCAAAATTTCAATTGTTGGTTTTTAAAATATAAAAGTTGTAAAATCGGTAAATAAACAAAACAAATATTGGAAAAGGAACAAAGTAACGACAAAAGACTTAATACATATTACAAATAAAACTGTTTAGTGAAAAGGTATCTCATCATTTATTATAAATCTGTCTGCATCTACTCACCAATACAAATTCTTGATATACAAAATTCTAATAGATAAATCATTAAATGAATCATGTGTTCTTCATTGTTGATGGCGTCGTAAAAATCTCCACCTACTGCGTTATAGCATTTGGATAGACGTTCGACATACTACATGTATGCCTTCACGCCTGGCCAAATGCTATGCCTTGTATATGAAGATTTTTACTTAGCCATCGAAAATACTTCCAAATAACTCATTGCTAAAATGCAATGAAATTAACAGGTTATTTTTTGTTATAGTGGTGCAAAGCGCCATGAATTAGCTTTTTACGAGTTCTTCATTCTTTATGGCATGTTTCGATGGCTGACTATAAATCTTTATATGTTAAAATAGTTGTTGATAAGGTGTGAAGGTATGTTGTGGTATCTTGAAACCGCTATAACGCTGAATTCGCGCTATAGCGGGATTTAATATGCCATCATGGCTGGATATTAATTACATTGTATAGATTTTATTTCTTTCTATTACCGTAAAATTCTTTTCTGTAAGCATTTTTGATGCTTTTTCAGGATCTTCAAATCTGAAAATCATTAGAGCATTATCCCCGCTTTGTTTTATAAAAGCATACATGTACTCTATGTTAATGCCCTCATTATAAAGCATATTAAGTATTTCGTGAAGCCCGCCCGGTTTGTCTTCAACTTCAACAGCAACAACTTCTGTCATCCCTACTGTAAAATCATTTTTTTTAAGAACCACCTTGGCTTTTTCATTGTCATTTACTATTATCCGCAGTACACCGAAATCTGAAGTATCTGCAAGGGAAAGGGCCCTGATATTTATGCCTGCGTTTGCAAGAATTGATGTTACTTCAGCAATTCTTCCTGATTTATTTTCCAGAAATATTGAAATTTGTTCTACAAACATAATAAACTCCTTCCTAAAATTTTTTTATGTTACAACAAAGACGAATTTGTATAAACGGTCATAGATATGATGATTTATCAAAGTTGGTGAACTCGTAAAAAGTCAACTTTGGATGGCAAAGTAAAAAGTTCAAGATCAAGGCGTCGCAAATCCCGAGGAACGAGGCGTACTTATCGTACGCCGCAGTGACGAGG
>JABHLN010000095.1 GCA_018693105.1 Desulfobacterales bacterium
CACGCACCGGATCCCCTGTCCCGGTCCCGCGCAAATCATCAGAACTGTCGGCGAATTCACTGAAGAGAAGCTCCGTACGGGCCAACTCGCGTCCGACATCATCGAGCAGGAGGTTGAGAAGTATTACACTGAGAAACACGGTAGACCCTACCTTTACGAAGAAACTACCGGCATCAGGACGCCCTTTCAGTACTTCGGAATTGCGCTCGACCCGAACATGGAACCAGATCCAGCCCTGTTAGACTTGGCCCGTAAAACTATAGGCGCGAACGTGGAGTGCTTTAAAATGGATAGCCAGACGACGGTCGTCCCCGAAGAGGGAACGCGCCCCGAGACCCCTATTTACAAACCTACCTCGTGGATAAAGGTCGACGGTGATATCGACTATGACAAATTGAACGCGCTCTGTGTCGAGGCGTGGAGTAAGCTCGAGCTTCCGCGCATTCTTCTCGAGCTTTGTGCGAACGATGCGCCGAAAACCAGGTACGTCGTCTGCATGCGGGCGATCGAGAGCGTGGCCGCAAAGCTGGCGCGTCCGGTCCGGATAGACGAAGCGAAGCTCTTTGAGATAGGCAAGAAAATTGCAGCGCACACCGGCGCATCGAGAGTTGCGTACGATATCAGCATTAAACCACCGGCAACGATCGAATTCGAGTAGCTGTCGTTCAGGGATGTGACTGCCATTAAGGCAGTGCCAGAGAAGTAACAACAGGATTTGCTAACAGGCAGAGAGAAGCTATCCCAATTCCGCTACGTTCCTTTGGGAAGCCTCATCTGCACGTTAGTCACATCAATACATTGTGATATATTAAATTTCCGAAATAATGTCAGCTTTGTGATAACAATATAATATCTGTATTTCAATTCGCTTAAAAACTTTTGATATGTCTGACTGATTCTCGCTTACATCTGATTGCAGATATCTGCATGCTATCTTCAACTCAGGGCTAAGTTGTAACGCAGAGATCTCATTTAAGTCAAACTGTCGCGATATCACAGGGAGTGCACATGTCGTCAAACTGATACCCGAGCGAGGGTAGATAGGTACGAAAGGGGGCTGAAACCATCTGAAGCCCTTTTCATATACTCGTACACATGGGACACACGTGAATAATAATTTTTTTTATAATCATGCCTGTTATTTCTTAAATTTTAATGGAGCTTTTTTCATCATTTCCGTCAATTGCATTCCAATAACTGGATCTTGGAGTTTCAATTGATTTATCCGTTTTAGAAATATTCTTTTATATAAATCATACGGAATGGGAATAACAGCTGCTAATATATAGTTACTTATCACCAAACCAAGTGCTATCTTCCAACTCCAAATTATGGACATGGCAAGAAGTAATACCCATTTCCCAATTATGCAGGGCCAACAAATTGAAAACCAACTTGGCAGGATTAATTTTCCACTATGTTCCCATTTATACCCTGCATCTCGTGAAATGAGAAGAGCAGCACGTTGCATACCAAAAAGAAAGAACTGAACCGAAAACATGAAACCGAATATTATTAGCCATTTCATTTCTATATCAACCTTATTTCAGTTGGCGAATTTTATTTGAGAGTCAGATGACGGATAATTCTATAGACAATGTTTAGATTGATATAAAAAATTTACATTTTCCGGCATGACTGAGGCGATGGTTTAGTTTATTAGCATTAAGCATGGTAAAGTGCCCAAAGATTCAAACCAAATATAATACCAGCTATTATATATCCAATAATATCTTTCTTCTTAATTTTGACAGAATTTTTGATATATCGATTAGTTTTTTTGACTTTCGATGTTTGTTTTTCAATTAATCTTTCTTCAAATTCTATACCATTAAAAATTAAACTCATTATATTCCCTTTCATAACTACTGTTTAATTCAAATTAAATATATTGCTTTTAATATAATAAGTAAACACCAAAAGTATACGTGCATTATGACAGTATAAAACTGTCATTTATGGAGGCAATAGAGAGGAGTTATATATTGAATAACTTAACAATTTATAAAAAATATATTTTAGGGGATATAGAAAGACTAAAGGCGAAGCCTCAACAACTTGATATCTTTATGATAACTTTACGATGTACGAGAAATTCAAGGTTGTGTTTATTGGTTATCAATAAAAAACTGATTGTTAATTAATGTTGTGAGCTGTTTTTCAATTATATCTATTCAAATATAGGTAAGGACACTTTATATTATTATTTAAGCTGAGATATTTTTTTTCTGATTATTCCTAAAAGATTCTTAAAAGCTGATTTGATGGGTTTTCTAATAATTATTTTAAGATAAAGATCTCCTGATGTTATTCCATCCCTTCCCCCTTCCCCCATTCCTTTAAGCCTTATCTGCTTTCCTTCACTCACACCTGAAGGTATTTGGACAGAAAGTTTCTTTGATTTTTTTCTGTGTAAGTATATATATTCTCCACCTGTTAAAGAATGCTTTTCCGTAATTGATATAATATCATATATATCTGAACCCTTGTCAGGAAGTTCAATACCTGTCATTTTTTTAAATATGGACCCGGCTATTTTTAAGATATACTTCTGAAAAAGGTTGCTTGAAAACCTGTTGGAATACTTTTGCCTGTTAAAAGGTCCCTTAAAAACAAACTTTCTTCCATATGTACCAGGTTTGTTGAACTCAAATGACTTATAATCTTTTCCATAAAACTCCGTGAAAATGTCATCAAAACCCCTGCCGCCAAAAGCCTTCGCAACTTCCTCAAAAACCTGATTAATGTCAGATCCTTTGAATATATCTTCATCAGTGTAATTATTTCTAAAGTGATTGTATGCCGAAGAGCCGAATTTATCTTCAAGTGAATCGTATTCCCGTCTTTTTTCAGGATGAGAAAGTACTGCGTATGCCTCATTAATTTGTTTCATCTTTTCTGATGCATCCGGATTGTCACTGTTCTTGTCTGGATGATATCGCAGTGCAAGTTTCCTGTATGCATCTTTAATTTGAACTCTGTCAGCATCCTTTTCAACACTGAGTATGATGTAGTAGTTTTTTTGTTCCAATATTATATAAACCTTTTAGCAATTATTTATATCACCGAAGAAAATTATAAACGTTCAACTATATCTTTTACTTCTAAGTCCAATCTTTTCTTATCATCAAACCCAAGACCATTGAAGCTAAAACGATTCTGGTTACAAAGATCAATAATCCTGAACAAATCCTTAACTGAAATCGTGATATTTCCTGTTTTATTTATTCTATTAATCCATCCAATATATGTTTCCCAGGGATACCTGTCAAAACCCATTTCATTAAACTTTTTTTCTATAGGATAAAACTCTGAATCCTCAATTCTTTCATATTTGATATTTGATTCTTTCTTATCCTTTTTAACCCTTTTTATTTTTCTTCTTACAAATAATCTTCTGGAAATTATTATAACAAGAGGTACTATAAACCATAAAGAATATTTTTTTAATCCTTCTTTATTACTCCGCAGTTCATAAAATTGATACGTCAAAAAAGAAAAGAAATCGTAAATATAACTTTTTGACAAATTCTTTTCATCTATAGTTCGCCATGACGGAGGGGTCGTGTCAAAATCACGCCAACTTCCGTTTATATATGCTAATGTCCATGCATGAGCATGAGAGGCTCTTACAACTATCTTATTTTCAAGCCTACTGAATTCATGAACTGAATATCCGGTAGCATAACGTGCAGGTATTCCACATGCACGTAATATAAGTGCAGTGGCTGAAGCAAAATGTTCACAATGCCCGGTCTTTGATGAAAGTAAAAAATTGGATAAAGGCTCTCTGTATGGCCCCTTATCATCAAGGATAAGTGAATAATTAAACTTTTTATTAAAAAAAGCGTCGACTGTTTGCAGAATATTATCTGGTTTTTTTGAAGAAAGATTCAATTCTTTGACAATCTTAAAAATTGCTTCTTTTTCTTTTCCTGAAACTTTTAAATCGTCTTTATTTGGCGGACTATCATTTGATTTGGTTAAGTTATATAAAACCGTATACTTTATCAATTCTGAATCGTTTTCTACCTTTACCGCGCCAAAACTATTCTTTTTAAGGGCTAATACCGGAAGATTATTTACCTTTGAGGCGCCTGTAGGTAACTTTAATAAGGACTTACCTCTTTTCAAAGATGAAATAATTGTAATTGATTTATTTTCACCCGGCCTGTTTGATAATTCCCTTTCTCCTGATATCCTGTCAGCTAAAATCCTATCACCTAAAATCCATGATGATTTGTCTTTTTCAGGCTTTAAAGGTTTAAAATAAGCATTTTTAGCAAACCATGAAGAAATATTATACTTATTATAGCTTGCCTCACGGAGTAAAACGGTATCCGTTTTAATTTTATTGGTTTTAATTGTATCGGGCTCAACCCTGAAAAGAATTTTGTCGGAAAGTTTCAGTTCACCTATTTCTCCAATTGCAGTTATGCTTTTGAAAGGGTCTGAATCTTTCATAAAAAAATCTGTAGTAATATTCATTATTGTCATCTGAAGACGGTTAAGACTGTTATGTCCGATATAACCGCAATAACCTGCTATCATTATAAGGCAAACCCATAAAACAAGTGGGAATCTTTTTGATCTTACAGACCACATGGACCAGTATAAAAATACAATAATACATGTATAGAATAAATATCCCCTGTTATTCGCACTGCCTGCGGAAATAAAACAAAGTGCAAAATAAGGGTATGATAAATCTATTGAATTGTTTATTTTTTCATGCCCCTGATTTCTTCTTGCAAATGAAAAAAGAGCTTTTAATTCTATACGTCCTGCAATACTGTATTTTTGTGCAACTATAAGTGGAAATACAATAATTGGAAGCCATCCAATAATGATAAAAATGATACGGATAGGTGTTGTCGTGAGTATATATATTGCTGTTCCTGCTAAAACTACAGCACACAAATCAGAAATCCTGTTAAAATCTGAAGGTGTGATATCCCATTTTGATTTCATAACATTGGAAAATTCTAAAACAATTGCCATTAAAACAGAACTAATGATAAAGCCCTTCTGCCATCCCCAGAATAAAAGTGAAGCACCGACAATAAAAGGAGGTGTGCTCATATTTTAGATAACCCCTCTTCTATATTGTCTGTTTCAAGTATGTGAAAATTATTTATAAAGCTTTTCATTGGTCCCGGATCTATTGATCCAAGGGAAGAAATGCTATCGGTTATAACCAGTACCTTTACCGGAACATTAAACGCTATTAATTTTTTAACTATTTCTTTTCTTTCATCATCCCATGTCAGAAATACACACACACATCCGCTTAATAAAGGCGCATACTCTATTATTTTCGGTAAAAGGTCTGATACATCCCTTTTATTACAGGCTTTTACACACGCAAGAATTTCAAGCAGCTTATCATATTGCGACATACCTCTGCCTGATGAAAAGCTATATGCCTGTTCACCTATAAACATCAAATCCAGCAGCGATTCCTGGGTTCCGATAGAACATACAAATGATGAGGCAACAGAAACCGCCTGTTCAAATATTTCAGAATGTTGTTTTTCCTGGTATGTATCAAGAATCAAGGCATGTCTTACAAAAAACTCGTCCTGGTATTCTTTGACAATCAGATCGCCGGTTTTCGCCCAGCTTTTCCAGTGAATCTGACGTATAGGATCTCCCGGCCTGTAATCTCTTAATGAAACAAATTCATCGGAGTTACCTATTGAAGAAGCAAGTGCTATACCCCCTGAATGATACTTTCTTGTTCCGGGAAGATTAACTGAGGGGAGTTTATATCTTTTAGGCAGGACAAGGATTTTCTCCGGTTTTAAAATATTAACAAAAGAATTAAATAAGCCAAAAGGATCCGGTCTTGTTATAGTAACACCGCTAAGGTGAATAAATCCTCTTTTTAACGGCTCAAGAATTACACTAACATCAGCCCTGCCGTTAGGGGAAAGTGAGGGGATTTTATAACTACTTGATGAACATTTTCTTTTTAAGTCTATAAGCCATAGCCATCGATGATATAAAACTTTTCGGTCCCAGACATTACGATTTTCTTCCCCCGGTTCTCTTGAATTGAGGAGCTCATCAAAAGTCGGTCGGAGATCTTCGGAATTTTCGTAAAGAAAAAGACCGTACTGCTTTTTCTTTGTTAAATTAAGTATTTCAATAGTATAAACTAATGATTCACCAACGGTTGCAAATTTCGGGGGTTTTCTTTTGATATTAAATTTTGCTTTGAAGAAAAAGCTTGAAATAATTGATATTGAGAGAATTGATAGAAGTAACGTGTATATCTGGTAAATTGTACTCTGGTTTGTATCTATACCAAGACATGCTGTAACAACAATTACAGACAGAACCATTATACCGGGAAGTGTAAAACTCTTTTTTCTCCATTCCCTTGAGATATAAAAAAAACGATAACTTTTATATAAAAACCGATTAATCATTTTTCACGTATCATACCGGCACCTTAATTCTTTTTAATATATCCTCTACAATACCTTGAGGTGTTTGACCGGAAAAAATTGCCTGGGGGTCTACTACTAACCTGTGTGCAATTACTGATACTGCAAGTTCCTGTATGTGATCAGGGGTAACAAAAGTCTGACCGTCAAAAAGTGCGAGAGCTTTTGCAGTTTTCATCAATGAAAGTGATGCGCGTGGGCTTGCTCCAAGGAGAACACCTTGAGCGGATCTTGTTGAATTAACAATTTCAACAATGTAATATTTTAATTCTTCACTTATATATATATTTTTTACATCTTCGATTAATTTATAAACATTATCTATAGAAACACATGACGTGATACTATCAACAGGGTGAGTGTTATTTTGTGCCGTAAGAACAGAGACCTCGTCTTTGGCATCCACATACCCAAGGTCAAACTGAAGCGCAAAACGGTCCATCTGGGCTTCAGGAAGAGGATAAGTGCCTCGGGATTCAACCGGATTCTGGGTTGCAATTACAAAAAAAAGCTCTTCAAGTTTTAACAACCTGCCGTCAATACTAACCTGACCTTCCGCCATTGCTTCGAGAAGGGCTGATTGAGTGCGTGGTGAAGCACGGTTTATTTCATCTGCAAGTAAAATGTTTGTAAAGATGGGACCTTTATGAAGTTTGAATTCTTTTTCTTTTTGATCGTAAATCGATACACCAAGTATATCAGACGGGAGAAGATCCGGTGTAAACTGGATTCGTTTAAATCCTGTATCAATTGACAGGGCCAGTGTTTTTGCAAGAGTTGTTTTCCCGGTCCCCGGATAATCTTCAAGTAGTATATGACCTCCGGATGCAAAACCGGAAAGAATCAGCCTTATTGCCTTTGACTGACCTTTCATTACTTTTTCAATATTATGAAATATCTTTTTATAAACTTCAATTGCTGTAAGGTTATTATTTTCCGACATTTTTTCCTTTACAACACCGGGCTCATGCTATTTTAAATCATATGTCTTTTAAATAGTGTCCATCCAGAAATGATGATTATTTTTTGAGCATAACCAAGATATCGATCAATCCCGCTTTGGTCGGACTGGATGGTACTAACTATCGTGTTAACTGCCTGTATTTTATCCTGTGCGGCTGATCCGCATCAACCCCTAATCTCTTTTTTCTGTCTTTTTCATAATCTGAATAATTTCCCTCGAACCATACAACCTGACTGTCACCTTCAAATGCAAGAATATGAGTTGCAATTCTGTCAAGAAACCATCTGTCATGACTTATTATGACTGCACATCCGGCAAAATTCTCAAGAGCTTCTTCAAGGGCTCTCATTGTATTTACATCAAGATCGTTTGTCGGCTCATCCAATAAAAGTACATTGGATTCCTCTTTCAATATCCTGGCAAGATGCACACGATTTCTTCCCCCGCCTGAAAGTGTATTTATCTTTTTCTGCTGATCCCCACCGGAAAAATTAAATTTCCCAACATATGCCCTCGAATTAACAGGCTGTCCTCCGATTATAATAGTTTCACTTTCATCAGAGATGATTTCCCATACAGTTTTTTCAGGATCAAGAACATCCCTGCTTTGATCAACATATCCGAGTTTTACAGAATCTCCAATTCTGACTGTACCGGAATCAGGTTTTTCCTGACCGGTTATCATTTTAAACAAAGTGGTTTTACCTGCTCCGTTTGCACCGATAATTCCGATAATTCCTCCCGGTGGCAGGTTGAATGACATGTTTTCAACGAGAAGCCTGTCTTCATAACCTTTTACTACATCTTTAACTTCGATAACCAGATCCCCGAGGCGAGGACCGGGGGGAATATAAATTTCTATCTCTTTTTCAAGCTTTTCCGTATCACTTTTTAGAAGGTTTTCATAAGATTTAATACGTGACTTTGATTTTGCATGACGTCCTTTTGGAGCCATCCTTATCCATTCAAGTTCTCTTTGAAGGGTTTTTAAACGCTTGCTTTCCGAACTCTTTTCATTTTGCATCCTTTTTTGTTTCTGCTCAAGCCATGATGAATAGTTGCCTTTCCAGGGTATGCCTTCACCTCGGTCAAGTTCAAGAATCCAGCCTGCAACATTATCTAAAAAATATCGATCATGAGTTACAGCTATAACCGTGCCTTCATACTTTTGAAGATGCTGTTCAAGCCATGCTACAGTTTCAGCATCCAGATGGTTGGTTGGCTCATCAAGAAGTAATATATCAGGTTTTTTTAAAAGGAGTCTGCATAATGCCACACGTCTTTTTTCTCCACCTGAAAGAACTTCTATTTTTGTATCACCTTTCGGACAACGTAAAGAATCCATTGCCATTTCAAGTCTGGCATCAAGATCCCACGCGTCATTATTGTCAAGTTTTTCCTGAACCTCTCCCTGCCTGGTGATAAGGTTTTCCATTTCTTCATCAGACATTGGTTCGGCAAACTTTTCATTAATTTCGTCATATTCTTTGACAAGATTAACTATTTCCTGAACACCTTCTTCAACAATTTCACGAACGGTTTTGTTGTTATCAATTTCAGGTTCCTGTTCTAGAAAACCTATAGTATAGCCTTCAGATAATACGGCTTTCCCGTTATATTCTTTATCAATACCTGCCATTATTCTTAAAAGTGAACTCTTCCCTGATCCGTTTAAACCCAAAACACCTATCTTTGCACCATAAAAATAAGATAACGATATATCTTTTAATACAGGTTTTTTATCATAATTCCTATTTACTCCCATCATAGAATAAATAATTTTTTTTGTATCAACGGTCATATAGCATCCTTATACGTTTTAAAATCCACATTTTTTACCAGGTGCAAAACCAGCACGGAATGCGTCTGTTTTTGATGAAAAAGACACCTTGTTCTTTTTCCCTGTTCTTTTACCAAAGGTACAATTTTCCAAATGAAATCTTTTTGATTTTTTATTTCCTATAATTCTGATTTTCTCATTATTTAATATACTCCAGATTCCTTTTTTTATATCCATAGCCTCATGTTGATATTTTAAAAATAGTTTATTGTATCTAATATTTGGATACCTGTACAGACAAAAGGCATAACCTTTTTTTATCATTTCTGCATTTACAAACAAGTTGTTTTTCATAAAGACATATGCAAGATATCTTCCGTATTGATCTAATTTTTCATTATCAAACTCCAGTCGAACATATTTTCCTGACACAAGTTTCCTGTTAAAGTTCTTAGCTTTATATGCAAAAGGTTCATTTTTCTTGTTATTATATCCAATTTCGGGGCAATTAATCCCTATGTAACGTATACGTCTTCCATCAGAAAGTACTATTGTATCCCCGTCATTCACCAATTTGACTTTAAACCATTGATTCTTTTCACCCGGGAATAAATCTTTATGTATAAAAAAGAATAATATTAGAGCAATAGATATTGGAAGGGTATATTTTTTCACATTTACTCTATTAAAAGACGGATCCTATTGATGAATTCGTAAAAAGTATAACCGATGGTGCCCGTAGGAAATGCCCTTGGGGTGCTAAGTCAAAATCTTCATATTCAAGGCAT
>JABHLN010000096.1 GCA_018693105.1 Desulfobacterales bacterium
CATTACTAGAAATTTTTCTTAAAGAATGGAAAGAAAGATTAGCTGAGCAAAATTTTGATGAGGTAAAGGTTAAAAATCATATGAATTCAGTAAACCCTGTCTTTATTCCACGTAATCATCAAGTCGAAAAAGCTATACAGGGCGCAATTCTTGAAGACTATACTATTTTTGAGCAATTAAATGAAGTTCTCAAGAATCCGTTTCTTGAACAACCGGAGTTTGAAAAATTCAAGGTTCCACCCTTACCCGAAGAGAGAATAACTGAAACTTTCTGTGGAACATAAAAGTTATACTAATCTGTTATTTGAATGTTTTCTATTCTTCTTCAATGTTTAGAATTTTAATTCCACGTTTGTTGTCTTTTAGTTTTGCCAGCCTGATTTCGTTTGGATAATGAAACATCAAACTTTTTACTTTATCTTCATTGTATTTCTTATCTATCTCAAGTAACCTTTCAAAGGTCATATATTTGTAGCCTTTATCTAATATGAAGTTTTTTATGATTAGTAAATCCTTATGATTTCTCTCTGAAACTGACTGACTGTTTTTCATCCAAAAAATACCAGCAGCATATATAATAACGGCTATTACCAAACCGGCATTTCTCCAGGACTCATTTATTACAGTTAAGGCATAATTGTAAAGCAGGAGATATGCCGGCAAAATAAGTGACGAGACAAATAAGATTTCTGAAATACCAGTGTTTCTTACCCAACTATGGATATTCCTTAATTCATTGATTTTCATTTTATCTCCTTTTCATTATTTCAAAACAAAAAAGATATAATTTCTACCCATTAAACTCTAATCTTTAACGATAACATATAACGCTGCGATCATGTCCCCTCTTATTATGCCAATTACTATTTAGTTGTATAGCGATCCGGTTCATTGAAAAAGGTTATATCCGCATATCCGGCATATATCTTACCTGAATGCATTACTCCTTCAGGAATATAATACCTATCTCCTTTAGTAAAACATTGTTTCTCACCATCAATTACAAACTCAATCTTTCCTTCCAGCACTATTCCAACCTGGGCAGCATGAGCGTGTTCAGCCAAATCAGCATCTTTTTCAAACTGCATAAATATAATCTGATGAGTATCTGATTGTGAAAGGTAAGCTGTTATTCCATCAAGCGGGATATCAGCTTCGGGAAGATTTCTTATCGGTTCTGGAAATACCTTATTCATGGCTTCTTTCCTTTATGTTCAATGGTATTGAGGGTCGGACCGTCTTGAGCGTATGGTTGGGTATTTGTTTTGCCAATGTTTCAAGTTATTATTCAGCAACAATAAACTGAAGCTTCTTATCTCTCAAGAAGAAAACTCTTGTATATTTTATAATGCTCAGTTTCCTGGTACTCAATTTCACTTACCGGACTATGATCAAAACTGTATATCTTAGCATCTTCGTAAGCCAGCAAAATTGGGGAATGTGTAGCTATTATAAACTGTGCATGTCCTGCCTTACCATTTTCACGAAGAATATCTATCAACTCAAGTTGACTTTTGGGAGATAGTGCTGTTTCCGGTTCATCCAGGAAGTAGATACCCTTTCTACTATAGCAGGAACGAAAATAGGACATCATAGACTGGCCATGCGATTGTGTAACGAGAGACTTTCCACCAAAATATTCCAATTGCCCGGGATCTGTGTCTGCCCAAACATCGAGTATTCTTCTAAAGTCATTAAAGATTTCTGAACCAAAATACGCCCCTGGTATCTTTCCATTTGCCCATTCTAAGGAAATATATTTGAATAATTGTTTTTCATACCGGTTCACCTGGTAGCGCCCAAATTCAGACTTTCGCCAAATATGGATATTGCTTGCAAGGGCTATCGCCTCCAAAAAAGTGGACTTTCCGGTACCATTTTCTCCCACAAAGAAAGTTACCGGGAATTCAAACAGCATTTGCCTGGTTTCATTAAATATAGGTAAAGAGAAAGGGTAGTGGCAATTCGATGGATACTTTTCATTGTGCAATGTAACACTATTTATGTGATTGCTCATTGTATTTCTTTAATTCCCTATAGCAGATAGAATTCTAATCTCAATTTCTTTACAGACACCCAAAGCAAAATTCAGTGGAGGACAGGGGTAGAAAAGAATTGAAACAAACATCGCAAAACACAAAACGACGCAAAATCCTCGGCGGAGTTACCCTGACCGTCCATCTAAAATGACATGTTTAAAAGATTTCAGGCTGATGATTTCTGCAATCTCTCTGCAAGCCAGATCTTGATAATTGACTGCCGGGAACACCAAGCAGCTTGGCCTCCTTATCAAGAGAATGAATCATCCCAAAACTCCTGGGCTTCAACAAAATCAATCCCATGCTTCATTTTATTGTTTTTTGATTTTGTAGTATCAACTTCAGAATCCATGGTATAAAGAATATACCTATTTGGAATATATTGTCTACTAATTTTATAATTGGTAACAACATTCGAAAGTGAAGTTAAGCGGCGAGCTTCAGCGAGTCTGTCTTAAGAGTCTTTGACCAATTTTCTATCTTTTTGCTTTACCTGAAATGGACCTCGGTACTATTTTCATTACTCTGGTTTTGTGTTGTGCCTTTCTTATGTAATCGGCCCCTTGGGCCTGAAATTCATTTGAGTATTTTTTCACTAATCCCTCAAGGGCCAATTGTTTTTCCTCATTAAATACTTCCGTTGCCGAACCCTGAACAATACAGCTTTCGTATATTGTAGAAAATTTTTCTGGTTGAAGCCGTGTTCCACACACAACACAAAAAGATACACTTGAGTTTTTCTCTATATTGTTGAGTTTTTCTCCTTCCAATGCACAGTGGAAGTATATTGTCTGGTCTATAAAACAATAATTTAGTGGAACCCCATAAGGCTCGTTACTTGAGGACACTGTACTCAACATCCCAAATTCGCCTTTCTCAAGAATTGAAAGCATTTCATCATTCGATAGTAATCGATCTTTTCTTCTCATAATTTCTTATATATCAAACACCTGGTTTGAGAGATGCACGCCGGTTTTTCGCGAAGTTAAATTGGGGTCGCCTAAAGCTGTTTCTGCAAGAGGCTCTTATTTTTTTATTATTTCCACCCTATAAGAACTGTCGGCCTTATTGTCAGTTACATATCCATCAGTACCGCCAATAAATAAAAACTTTGCATTTTCCGGAATAACAACCTGGGCATCTCTTGCATCAAAATCTTCTGCTATATCCGTAACCAATTTCTCGAACCATGTGACATCTGTTATGATATCAATACAGCAATCAATTGCCCCGGGTACTCTGTGACGTTTCGCTTGTTTCAATATGACATTACTTGCCGAAAAAACAGCGATTGTATCGTTCATGAATTCTGACGGTCGGTTTAAATCAAATTGATACTTTCCTAAGATCTTTATTAAAATTGTATCTCCGGGAAATAATTTCATTTTTTCAAGATCAATGATTAATGGTTCTGATACTTTATCATTTGAACTTGAAAGCAAAAATTTACTTTTTGCATCAAGTATATGATTCTGTGAGATATCATCCGGTTTTGGTAACTGTTTCAAATGTTTAAAATTCAGAGTTTTCCGATTCCCACCTTCTATCTTCAGCGTTTTTTCTATACCATCACAGTGTACCGTGTATTCTCCCACAGGAATTATCGCTTTGGTAATTCTTGAATCTCCGCCCACAATGTCATTACCAGCCTTATCTTTTACGATAAACTTTAAAAAATCCTTATTGGCTTCAACCCAAAGTGTACCAAAACATTTCAGGCTGATATTGTTCCTACTCCCGCTTTTAATTGAAACCGGTGTTTTACATGTTTTACCGGCTACGGTGACAATAACATCGTAATCCCCCTGCGGCACATCAAGGGTTGAGATATTTGTATCCCCAGCGGTAATCTGCTTTCCTTTTTTATCAACAACCTGATATTTCACAAAATCAGCTGCAGCCCTCACAAAAAGTGTACCCGCGCCTTCAAGCTTAAGAGTAGTATGTTTCATTCCGGTAATTACCACAGGTTCCTCGAATTCCATACCTGCAAATTTTCCTGTCACCGTATAATTTCCGCTTGCCAGAATAAGGGTTGAAATCCTGGTATCACCTTCTGCGACCTTGTTCCCCTGTTCGTCTATAACATGGTACCGGATAAAATCCTTTGGCGCTTCTACAAATAGAGAACCAAAACAGTCAAGATTGGTATCGGTATGTTTGCCACTTTCAATGACAACAGAACTGGTGCAGATTTTTCCAGAAACCTTGGTTCTAACCGTATATTCCCCTTCAAGCAGGTCCAGTATAGATATTCGTGTATCCCCTTTAGCCGCCACATTTCCGGCTTTATCAACAACTTCGTATTTAATAAAATCCTTTACCGCCCTTACAAAGAGAGTTCCCGTACCCCCCAGGAAAACAGTTGTGGTTTCTTTATCCTTAACCACCCCGGAAGTACTCAGGGTTTTTCCTGCCAACACAGCTTTTACCGTGTATTTTCCAGCTGGAAGTGGAATACTGCTGATCCTTGTATCCCCTTCTGCTACCAATTTATCATCTTTGTCATAAACTATATATTTGATAAAATCTCTAGCGGCATCCACAAAAAGGGTTCCGGTTCGGTCCATAGCAACAACTGCTTTTTCCACTACAGGCTTGGTGATGACTCCCATTGCCAGCCGCAGCTGGTTGGCATTTTTGGCAGGAAAATATTTGCCGTTACCTGCATCGGCAATACAGTGGAGTTGTTTATTCTCTTTTTCGGAAACATCAAAACCAATTACATGGAGAATAAAATCAATGCCCGATTCTTTTAAAAGCCGGGTTGTCTCACAAGGATCTGCATTGCATGTTTCCAGTCCGTCACTCACCAGAATAACCGTTGCATGATTTTCTTTATCTTTAAGCGTACTGAGTGTTGATTTTATGGAGAGACTGATTGGGGTCATCCCTTTTGGTTTAAGACCATTAATTTTCTCAAGCAGCAGGCTTTTATTCATCTCACCTAAAGGAATTAACTGTTCAACATCATTACAGTCCCCTTTTTTTCGATGCCCATATGCAACAAACCCAACATCCATATTTTCAGGAAGATTTTTCACAATTCCTGAAAGCGCATCTTTTGCGATGACCATCTTTGATTTGCCATCAATTTGACCCCACATACTTCCCGATGCATCCAGAATAATTATCATTGAAGCACCATTGTTTGATTCAGTCGCAAAAGAGATTGAAGCACAACATAATCCCCATAGGGTGAATAATGCCAACAGATAAGCCGAATTTCTTTTCCAATGAAACATCATCTTCCTCTTTCCACCTGTGATAAAGTTGTATAAAAATTTTCGGGTAGATTTTTCCCTTTCATGGCCGTTTACATCTTTCCAAATTGGGGTCGAATAATACAATACCTTTTTCTGTTCAGTTCTTATTCAAGAATCGACCAAGAGAACGGCAGGGTCCTAACGCCCAAATCAGTATTGCAAAAGCTGTCCTCATACTTAAGCCCCCAGCCTATAGCACGGTCAAAGGCGATATGTGATATCCAGATGAGTGCCGCCTGCTGGGCCACAGGATAATTCCACATCACACCGAACAAACCGATCAGTAACGGCAACAAAAGGATGTGAATCATGTTATAGAATATGCCGCCAACCTTCGGCCCTTTGAAGTACAGCAGAATAGGCAGGTCCGGCAGGAAATAGTACGTGGCAAAAACAATCCAGGAAAACTGCAAGTGTCCGTATAAAATAACAGATGAAAGCAACAGGGCCAAGCCTTCAAGCTGGCGCTGCACAATGGGGGTAAAGATGTTTGTAAGTCTATTCATGATTGGCCTCTTTTTGTGTCTGCGGTTTAAAGCATTGCCCTGAGATTGGCGTATATTCAAACCCGTTGAGTTTATGACATTATCACGATGCCTACAGGCGTTTCAGGCATTGACATATTTCTTGCGACAAAACCTTTTTCCCGACATTTTAGTGTTTATAAATGGAAAATCCGGATCACCTGTTTGGTAACCCGAATATCTCGTGTTAGGACTCGTGATTATTCGTCCCAGCCTTGCGGCAGGTTTGGCTTTCTCTTTTATCCACTATTTTTTAGCGCTAACACAGAAATGTTTGACTGTCAAACAGTCTGCTTTTTACTTTAAATAGAATACTTTGAGGCATCACCGGTCAATCTACCCAGTTGTAGCAATATTTCTGATATGCCCACAGAAATGCCATAAAGTTTTGTTTCAATAATTTCCGTGATCACGCCACAATTATCAATCGTATCAAAATATGCAAATCGCGTCGTCGCCCCACCACTTGCTTTCGAAATACCGTATTGAAGAACCTCTACACCTGAATCCAAAAATCCTTGCAATTTCTTGTCGTAGTCGGAAACAAAAAAAGCCAAATGATGTATACCGTCTTTACGATTGAGGACCAGGTTATCATAAATATTGGGATCACCTGAGTTGACTTTAATCAGCTCAAATTGAAGTTGTCCGGAATATCCAAGGTAAACATCATAATCGATATTAACCGGATTCCCCTTGTAATATATTTCTACTTCAGGCTGGTACGTCCTGTACCATGATTTGATGTTGAAAATGCTTTTATAATGCTTTAAAGAAGATTCGATATCATTAATAATAATACCAATCTGACGGACTTCCTTTAATTTAAGGTTGCTGAGAAAATCTAAATTTATTTTCTGATCCATATCCTCTCCATATATTTATTCACACTACTTGGATCTCATATAGTTCCAGGTAATAACAGAGCGTGCGGTTAACTCGCCTTCCGGGTCGACCAGTTCAAATGAAAACTGTATACGGTCGTATGTCTTACCTCCTTCACCAACTATACGTTCAGCTTCAGTTATTTTCCCGTTGCCCTTGTAGCAAACATCCTCTTTCAGAGGGTGGAGCATATCACATTCATAGTTTTCAAGCATAATTGAAGCATCAGAGTCGGCATGCCCCAACTTATAAAGCTCCTCAATTGTAGTATTACAAGCATAGATCGGTACGTGGAAAAAAGCCGTGGGATGGACTACATTATTTTTCATTGGCTTACTGCCGATACTTCGTGTTAACAGAAAGTTTTCCCAGTGCTCAATGAGATATTCACCGCCTGGAAATTCATGTCCGACAAGTGCCGCTATTGTTTCTTCACTGACCATATTTTAGACCCCATTCAATTTAAATCCAAAAATTATTTTAATTGGCTACCAAGCTTAATTAGGAAATAAAAACTGAAACCATTCCATCAAGTAATCGTTCCCCCTCTTTTTCCAGCCAGATATTGCACTCTGCCAATTGCCCATTCTCTTCCGGCTTAACGGCTATTACTTCGCCTTTTGCTATGACATGGTCATCATCTAAGACCAGCGGTACAGGGAACCCCATTTTCATACTCTTAATGGAATTTTCACCACTCCAACTGTGAACCATGTTAACCATATAGCCAATACCAACCAGCCCCTGATTAACTGTGCGTTTGCCTATACCGAACTGTTTATCTACTACGTCACGATCCCAGTGAAACGGGCATGGATCTCTTAAAATAGCGGCCATTGTAGCCATCCGGTCTGCAGATACACTCTTCATTTCCCACTCAGGAATTTTATCGCCAACTTTTACCTTCATATTTGTAACCTCCAAATTTATTCAGCACATTATAAGCAGGGCATATGCAATTCCCATTAAGTTGCTCCCTGCCTCCACGAATATTTAATTAATTGTTTTTCGAATCATGATAACTTATACCTGACCGGTTTTTTGAACTTCCTTTTCTGTAGCTTCTATCATCTTCTTCAATTCTTCCATGTTGGCCGGGGGCTCGTTATAACCTTCCATTTCAGTCATGGAAATGGCTTTTTCTTCACAATTGCCCACACAAAGTCCGCAGCCGAAACACCTGTCCAATTTAATTTCAAGCAGGTCTTCATTACCAAAAGAGATTGCTTCAGAAGGACAGATATCAACACATGTTCCACAGTTGACACACAGATCTGAATCGGGAACAGGCTTATACCCTGAAGTAAAATGTTTGCTGGGCTTTTTGTTTCGCAATGCCATTTCTATACCCATGCAATGACATTTGCAGCAGTTGCAGACAAAACTAATATCCTGTGTGTTCATAGTGCAATGTATAAGCCCTGCTTTCTCGGTTTCTAAAATAATCTTCTTTGCTTCCTCTTTTGATATAACCCTGCCGACACCGCTTTCTTCCACATACTTTGCACCGGGGCCGAACTGCATGCATACTTCCATTGGTTTGTCACAAACATCATTTTCATCCAGCAGCTTTGCCCCGTGACGACAATAACAGGTGGCAACTGAAATAAGATCATTATTATCAATATATGACATAATCTGGTTATAGGTCCGTACCTTTTTCCCGGGTTCTACGGTCTGATTTATAGGTATAACTCTTCCATCAGGGAAGGCCTTATCTCTACTACCTATTACAACATCAACCGCGTCCATATAAGTGTGAACAAGCTTTGCTATTTTTTTGGCCTCGTCGGTTACCTCTCCGTGCATAAACTGCCATTCCATAATTCCGGGCACAAAAGGAGGACCGTTATAATACCTGGTTCCCCCGACTTCGATTGTAAAACACAACCCCTTTGGAGCCATTCCTTTCAAAAGTTCAACCAGCTCATCTTTTGTCATATCGGTTTTCGGCAAAAGCTTTTCAAGCGTAAATATACCTTCTGGCATTAAATTACTTATTGCAGCTTCCGCGGGAGTAAACAGCGCTTCAGCCATTGGGTAAAACTCAGGCATATCCATCCCAGGATACGGTCCGCCGCGCTTTGCCAGGGTCTCGCTTAATTGTCTGTATACTTCCTTGTTTTCCAAAAAACACCTCCTTAATGTCGTCGCAAACTCCGCTATTGCAAGGCTGCTACGTTATAGTGATTAACCAGACGTTCGACATACTACTTATATACCTTCACACCTTCTCTTCTCCACTCTTATTGTATTATACGTATGTTAAATATTTTATAAGACATCTCACTGACGTTATATCCGTAAAAATTATCCATATGAATATGCGTTTTAATACTACCATAAGAATACTTGACCTGTGGGTCAACTATGATACACAGTTGATTCTTTTGTCAACAAAATTTTCATATTCAAGAGCTAACGCCCGTATCTCTTAATGTTTGACACG
Source organism: Desulfobacterales bacterium (assembly GCA_018693105.1). Taxonomy (GTDB): domain Bacteria; phylum Desulfobacterota; class Desulfobacteria; order Desulfobacterales; family SURF-7; genus JABHLN01. Next base: position 9,164 of record JABHLN010000096.1, read on the forward strand.
CAAGTTTTTTCCCGTTATGAATTTTCAGGTGAAATTATTCCCTTAACACTTGTCTGTCTTGTGTATAATAGATGTTAACAAATGAAGATATAAGACCCTGTGTTTTTCAAAATAATAATACATTCGCTCTACTTTCAACCTTTTAATTCAAATCATATGTGGAGACAAAAAATGGCCGAAAATTTCGAAATTACAGATGAAATGAAATCAAAAATCGGCTTTGAATCTGGCCCCTGGGTTTGTGAAGTGACAAGCACCAGCGTTAGAGCCTTTGCCAGAGGTGTAGGATACACTGATCC
>JABHLN010000097.1 GCA_018693105.1 Desulfobacterales bacterium
TTTCGAACATGATATAATTGTTTCTATCCCAGTTATGAAAACCCACATGCATACCGGCGTAACTTTAGCTTTAAAAAACATGAAAGGCTGTTTATGGCGACGAAGTAAGGTTGAACTTCATATGCTTCCGCCTGTTGAAGGGAATGAAATAAGGTCTATAGATATTGCTATTACAGATATGTCCGGTATTCTCCGACCTCATCTTTCCATAATTGACGGGACTGTCGGCATGGAAGGCCTTGGGCCTAGCGCCGGAAGCCCTAAAGCTCTTGATATTATAGCTGCAGGTATAGATCCTTTTGCTACAGATTCAGTTGTATGCAGGCTTATAGGAACAAGAGCTGAGGATATACCACATTTAAGTCTTGGTGCAAAACGAGGCTACGGAGAGATTGATATTAATAATATTTCAATAACGCCTGAAGACTGGAAGAAATATATCATTCCTTTTACTCCTCCGCCAAAAAATTTAACTATAGAATTTCCTAATATCAAGGTTCTTGATAATAATTCATGCAGCGCCTGTCAGTCCACCGTTCTTTTATTTTTAAGAAGATATCGTGACAAAATATTTGATTATCTGCCATCTGATTCCCTTGTAAATATTGCTATAGGAAAAGGGCATGAAAATTTGCCTGATAAAACAATCTGTATTGGAAATTGTACTGCAAAACATCGTAATGCCGGTATATTTGTTCATGGTTGCCCACCTGTTGGAAGCGCAATTCTTCAAGCCATTTCAGGCAAACCTTCTATTGATGTTATGGACGGACACAGTAAGACTCCTGATGTTGAGTGAGAATTAACCTGATTGTCAAATTTCAGTTAAAGTTCAAGCTGAAGAGCAATGATGTAAATTATGGATTAATATTTCAATGGCGGGGTTAAGTAAATAAATACATTTGGTTTTTGATTTATTGTCAGCCTGTGTAGGATTCACCAACCTGAAACGGATAAAAAATTGAGCGTCAAATCATATTAGAAAAAGCTGAGTTATGTAAAAGTTATTATACTATTATACCGTTTAAATCAGAATTTAATTATTAATTTGTTACGGATAGTATCAGGAATTATTTTTTCCGGATAAATTTTTTCAATGGCTTGAGGGGAGTTTTTATACCGTTTTCGGCATTCTTTTCATCTTTGATTTTAAGGCCTTCCATTAAAAGACTCATGAGGGGAAGTTTTATTTCCTTTATGTTTTTTTTGCAAACTTCTATGATATCAATTGCAGATTTATCCCAGCTTATCATTTCATAAGCTGCTTTTTCATTTTCTAAATCACCGGTAGTAGCGGATATTAGTTCACCCTTTTTAAAGTACATATACCCTTTTTTATCTCTATAAGATACTGTCAAGGTACATGTTTTTTTTTCCATTTCTACAAGCTGCATAAATGAAGCCAGGCTTATTCCGCTTATTTTACCTTCTGCCCCGGCATTAATCTCTTCTAATATGCAATCTGTTAAAGTGTCCATGTTTAACGGCTTCTCAAAATACTGTGAAGAGCCAATTATATCAATTTTACTTTTGATTTCAGGCGTTTCAAAAGCGGTCATGACAAAAACAGGAATTTCAGGGTGATTGCTGCTAATATATGAAAGAAGTTGAAGTCCGTCCATTTCCGGCATTTGAATATCTGTTATTACAAGATCGATTTTATTGGCCAGAATGATATCTATAGCTTCTTTGCCGTTATTAGATGTTAAAATTTTAAAGTCATCGGAATGAGGCTTAAGTACACGTGAAAGAAGACCTCTTGTTACAGCATCATCGTCTACAATCAGGACATTTTTCACTTTAAAAGCAATCCTTTATATTTAAATCAAAAATTATATGAGTAAAGATAAATGCGTATAAAATTTTTTAAATATATCCATTCAATTTTATTATGCTTGATTTTTTAGTATTTTTTCAAGTATTTAATCAAAAATATGATAGTAATTAGCTTTGTAATATATAAATGATATATATGTGTCAAGAAGAATGAGGGTATAATTTAAGCTATAGTTTATTAATAAAACTCCATATTTATTAAATTTTAGAAAGAAAAACTATTGATGAATATTTTTATTATAAAACTATATGAATATATTAGAGATTTTTAAGTAAAAACTTGGCTCAAAGAGTTTTTAAAATTTTCACGATTTAAAATAATTATATTGGAACAACTGATAATAAAAAGTATAGATTCTTAGAATTTTAATTGCTTTTATTTATTACTTTCTTCGTTTCAATTGCAATATGTAATTCTTCATTAGTTGGTATAACAAGTATTTTTACATTACTTGAAGGTGTATTAATTTCGTCTATACCATCAGAGTCTTCTGCGTTTTTCTTTGGATCCATCTCTATTCCCAGTTGCTTTAAACCCTGACAAGATAGCCTTCGTGTATCAGGAGAATTTTCTCCAATACCGGCAGTAAAAACGATTGCATCAACCGACCCTAAAACAGCAATAAAAGCGCCAATATATTTTTTTATACGGTAAGTGTATATTTCAAGTGCGAGTTTTGCCAGATAATCACCGGCATTAACTCTTTCAATAATTTCCCGCATGTCGTTTGTACCGCAAATTCCTTTCAAGCCGCTTTTTTTGTTTAATAGATTATCTATTTCAGTTAACGACATGTTAAGGTGATCGGAAAGGTAAAAAGGAAGTGCAGGGTCAACATCACCTGACCTGGTACCCATAACAAGACCGTCAAGGGGAGTCATGCCCATGGTCGTATCTATACACCTGCCTTTTTTTATAGCGGCCATGCTTGCCCCGTTGCCTAAATGGATTGTAATAAGATTAAGTTTATCAATAGGTTTCTTAAGATATATTCCTGCCTGCTTTAATACATATGAATGGGAAGTACCGTGGAACCCGTACCTGCGGACTTTTTCATTTTTATATAGTTCATAAGGAAGAGCATAAATAAATGCTTTCGGAGGCATGGTTTGATGAAATGCCGTATCAAATACAGCTACCTGAACAGATTCAGGGAATATGGTTTCTGCAACTTCAATTCCGATTAAATTCGGAGGATTATGTAATGGAGCCAGAGGTATAGTTTCCTTAATTGCATTAATTACACTTTTATTAATTATAGTAGGATACTTATAGTATTCCCCTCCATGCACTACCCTGTGTCCGATTGCCGCTATCTCTGCCTTGTTCTTTATTACTCCATATTTTTCATGAACAAGGAGTTTTACAATTCGGTTAAGACCTTCACGATGGTCTGGTATAACATCATTGTTTCTATATGTAATCGGTTCACTATTTTTAGAGATTTTATTGTGATTTAATATGCTGTTTTCTTCGCTGATTCTTTCAGCTACACCGAAAGCAAGTTCTTTCCTGTGTTTCATGTCGAACAGCTTATATTTAATTGACGAACTTCCAGAGTTGATAACTAGTATTTTCATAACAGTCCTTTTTCGGCCTGTGCCTGAATTGCTGTTATAGCTACGGTGTTTACAATATCTGTTACAAGGCATCCACGACTTAAATCATTTACCGGTTTGTTAAGCCCCTGAAGAACCGGGCCGATGGCAACAGCTCCTGATGATCTCTGAACAGCCTTATAGGTATTGTTCCCTGTATTAAGGTCAGGAAAAATCAATACCGTAGCATTTCCTGCAACTTTACTATCAGGCATCTTGGCTTCTGCAACTTTAGAATCAACAGCCGCATCATACTGGATCGGCCCTTCGAGGATTAATTTCATATGTTTTTCTTCAGCTATATCCCGTGCGATTGCTACGGCACTTCTTACATTGTCAACGTCTTCTCCTTTACCTGATTCTCCTGTGGAATAGGATAGCATTGCTACCTTTGGATCAATGCCGAAAATTTCTGCTGTGATTGCAGATGCTATTGCGATTTCGGCAAGCTGACGTGAATCAGGATTGGGGTTTATTGCACAGTCACCATAAACCAGGACCCTGTCTTTCAAACACATAAGAAAAACACTTGAGACAATGGAACATCCAGGTTTTGTTTTAATAATTTGAAAAGCCGGTCTTATAGTATTTCCTGTAGTATGCCTGGCACCTGAAACCATTCCATCAGCATGACCTTTGTATATCATCATAGTAGCAAAAAAATTAACATCGGCCATAATGTCTCCGGCATTATCAATTGTAATTCCCTTACGTCCTCTTAACTCAAAATAGGTTTTAACATAATCATCAAAATACTCAGAGTTCTGGGGATCAATTATATTAGTATTTTCTATATTAAGTCCAAGTTGTGTTATTTTATCTTTTATTTTTCTTTTATTTCCAAGAAGTGTTATGTCGACGACATCCCTTCTTAAAAGTGCTTCAGTGGCTTGTAGAATTCTCTGATCTTCTCCTTCAGGTAAAATAATATGCTGCTTATGAGCTTTTGCTTTTTGTATAAGTCTGTGTTCAAACATTTTCGGGGTAATAATTTCTGTCTGTGTTTTTATGATTTTTTCGCTCAGTTCATCAATGTCTATGTTCTTTTCGAAAACCCCGAGAGCATGGTTGATTTTCCTAATATCATCAGGTGCAATTACAGAGTGCATATCACTAATTTTTTTGGCAGCAGGGAATGTATCCTCTTTTACACTTAAAACCGGGATTATTTGATCATAGCCTTCAATTAGTTTTCTAACAGAATTTTCAGGTTCAAGGCCGCCTGTTAGAACTATTCCGGAAATATACGGCATTGCTGTTGATGAAATAATTGACATACAGGCAACGATTATATCAGCTCTGTCACCGGGAGTAATAATTAAAGTTCCATAATGCACCCTGTCTAAAAAATGACGCAACTGCATTGCAGCAATTGCATAACTGTAAACATTGTTTCCTAACTGTTCCTCACCATATAATACTTTTGCATTAAGAAGCCTGGCTATTTCACCCATAGTCGGATTCCCAAGAGTTTTATTGTCGGGTATGGTGTAAACAAGCTGGTTTTTATACATTTTGTCTTTTTTAAGTGAAGTTATTATCCTGTCTGAATGTTCCGGTGATACTCTGTTGATAATCGTTGCAATAACATTGCATCCTTCTTCAATGAAAGATTCATTGTACATGTTTATTGAACGTATTGTTTCATCAATATTTTTATTGTCAGCTTTTCCCACAAGGAGAACAGGACAGCCCAGGTTGTTGCTGATTTCAGAATTTATATCAAATTCAAAAGATGCGGATGATCCCTCAAATTCCGTACCTTCACATAATACAAAATCATGGTCTTTTTCAATTTCATTGTATTTGTTGAGGATACCCTCAAGCAGTTCTTCGTTTCTACCGGCGGCAATCATGCTGTTTGCTTCTGTTGTTGTATAGGCATACATTTTTTCATAGGGGATATTGAGGTTGAAATGGGTAGCAAACAGATCGATATCGTTATTTTTTTTCCCTTTAGTATTTGAAAGAATTAAAGGACGAAAGAAAGCAACGCGATTTATATTCCTTATCAAAAGTTCCATTAAACCCAAAGAAACAAGTGATTTTCCGCTTCGTGGTTCTGTGGAAGTTACGAAAAGATTTTTCGACATGAGTATAATTCCTCGTGATTTTTTTATAAAAGTATTTCAGGTAAGGTTTTAATAAAAATATCTCAAAATTTATGGCCTTTTTTTAAACATAACCACGAAAGAAGGTTTAAGACAACAATGATGGCGTCGTAAAAAGTCCCCATCTACTGTGTTATAGCGTTTTGCCAGACGTTCGACATACTGCATGTATGCCTTCACACCTGGCCAACCCCTATGCCTTGTATATGAAGATTTTTACTTAACCATCGGTTAAACTTTTTACGAGTTCATCAACAATGAGGTGTGAAATTAAAAAAAATATGTTATCATAAAAAAATATTAACCTCAACTTTCAAGTATTATTAGAAGTTATCAAAAAAAATGGGGTTCCCTGTAAGGCCCAAAGGGTATAGGATACAGAGTATGCAGCTATTATTTTAGCGTTTTTAGACGCTTTATAACACCGCCGTGGCATTTTATTTATTTTGAGAAACCTTAGATAAATTATAAACGCCGGGTCAAACAAACGGGATAAGTTTCATGAGTATCAATGGTATCAATAGTATAAATGGTATTAAGAATAATACATTGAATAACGAAAGTAAAGGCTGCCTTTATGTTGTTTCAACCCCTATCGGCAACATGGATGATATAACAATAAGGGCTTTAAAAATTCTTGAAAAGGTTGATATCATAGCTACAGAAGACACAAGAAGTACAGCAAGAATGCTCTCTTATCATAATATAAAAGGAAAGCTTGTCTCATGTCATGAATATAATGAAAGTGAACGTGCTATTGGACTGATAAAAAAAATTTATGATGGTGAAACGATTGCTCTTGTGTCCGAGGCTGGAACACCCTCTATTTCAGATCCTGGATATAGATTAGTTAATGAAGCTATTGCAAACAATATTAAAGTAATCCCGGTTCCGGGTCCTTCGGCAGTCATAACAGCTCTTTCAGTTTCAGGCCTTCCTACTGACTCGTTTATTTTTATTGGTTTTCTTCCAAAAAAGAAAAGCAAACGAAACAATGTACTAAAGAGGCTTGTTAGAGAAAAAGGAACAATTGTTTTTTATGAATCACCGAAACGTATTATTAAGCTTCTTGAAGAAATTAAAAATATATTTGGTGACAGGTACGGTGTTCTCTCACGTGAAATGACAAAAAAATATGAAGAATTTATCAGAGGAAAACTATCGGAAATCCAAGTAATACTTGAAGCTAAGACTATTGTTAAAGGAGAATTTACAATTCTTATTTCAGGATGCGGTGATGAAGAAATAAAACTGTCTGATAAAGAACTTCACTTGGAGATTATCGAAAGATTATCCGTTAAAGGAACAAAACCATCAAGACTTGCAAGAGATCTCGCAGGGGAAACCGGGTTGCCCAGAAAAATAGTTTATGAAGAGATTTTGAAAATTTCAGATAATAAAAAGAATAATAATTAGAAGATAAGTTATGGAAAACCCTTTAAAAGAAAATATAATATCTGATACAATTTTTCCGGTTATTTTATCTGTTCCTCAAACAAAAAAATCCTTAAAAGGACGTCCAATGGTTAAATATTTGAGTGAATATGCAAGGCGCGCAGTTGAGATTTCAGCTGAAAAAAATAATATTAACCTTTCAGATGTTAATCTGGTAAAAAATAGTAACGGTGTCCCTATATCTTTTAACGACTATTTCTGGTCACTTTCACATAAGAGTGATTTTGTAGGCGGGGTTGTTGCTTCTTACAGAATTGGAATAGATATTGAAAAGGTTCGCACTTTTACATCCGGGCTTTATAAGAAAACTGCCAGTGAGAAAGAATGGAATCTATCTGAAGATGACAGGGCAGTACTTTTTTTTAGATACTGGACTGCAAAAGAGGCTGTTATTAAAGCTGCCGGCTCGGGGCTTAAAGACCTTTTAAGGTGCCGAATTGTAAAAATTATTGATAAGAATAACCTGGTAATAAAATACAATGATAAAGAATGGTATATCGAATGTTTTGTATTTAACGGCCATATTTCTTCTATAGTTAAGAATGATAAAAAAGTTAAATGGACATTATTGGAGTAGAATTCATCCGCTCCGGTAAATCCAGGCTCATGTATAATAATTTTTTCCAATAATATAATCAGTTTCTATTGAAAATTACCGGATTCGATTTTTTCACAAAGATAATTTACCTGCTTCAATAAGGGGCCTTTCCGGTTTAATTCACGTTCAATAGTACCTATAGAGTGGAGTGCTGTAGCATGGTATCTGTTAAAACTTTTGCCAATTGCCTGAAGGGGCTGGTCGGTATATTGTCTGGAAAGGTAGATAGCAAGCTGACGAGGTCTTACGATAGACTGTTTGCGGGATTTTGAAACCAGCGCTGTCATTGACATGCTGAATTCTTTGCATATAATCTTTTTTATGGCATCTATAGTGATATTTTTGCTATTGCCGATAATATGTTTTACTACGCTTTCAGCAAGATCAATATCAATTGGAACTCCTAAAAGAGAAGACTTTGCGGAAACTCTCATAAGTCCGTTTTCAAGCTGCCTGATATTTTCAGAAAGTTCCCCGGCAAGATATTTATTAATTTCATCAGGTATAATATATCCGTTTTCTTTAGCTTTTTGTCGTAATATCCTGACTCTTGTTCTGAAATTTGGTGTATGCATTTTTGACACAAGACTGTATGAAAGTCGTGAACGAAGGTGTTCGTTCATTTTCGGGATCTCACCCGGCAGGAAACAACTTGTAAATATAACTTTTTTATTCATTTCAAAAAAATGATCTAACGTCCTGGATAGTTCATTCTGAGTTTGTTCTTTTCCAGTAAGAAAATGAACATCCTCTAAAAATAAGACATCACAATTGTTTCTGTATTTCTTTTTGAATTTGTTAATTGATCCTTTTTGAAATGAATTAACCATTTCATTTTTAAAATCTTCGGCTGATACATAAAAAACCTTGTCATCAGGAAAATGATCTAAGATATGATACCCCATAGCCTGAGAAAGATGAGTTTTGCCCATTCCTATTTTTGAAAGGAGGAAAAGGGGGGTATTGTTTGAATTGTTTTTTGAAGCAAGAGAATGTGCTTTTGAATAAGCGAAATCATTATTCTTACCAACAATAAAGTTTTCAAAAGTATAGTTTTTTCTAAGCATCTTACCGGTAGTGGAACTATAACCCATATTCGGAAGATCCTTCTGTGGTTCTTTATATAGTCCAGGCAACTTATTGTATTTTGAGGATCTGCTTTTTGTTGATCTATTTTTATTGTTTCCAGTTTCAATGAGGAGTCTCAGACGTCGACCGGAAACCTTTATCAGTTCTTTTTCTATGATTTTTGAATATTGCCCGAGAACACGCTTTTTTGAATAGAAATTCGGGCTGGATAGTACAACATTTACTTCTGAATACTTATAAAGCTCAAGAGGTTCTATCCACATTTTATAACTGTGATCAGGAATATTGCTCTTAAGTGTTTTTTTTACCTTTTTCCAGATATGTTCCATAAAAATATTTTTTAAATATAACCAGCCGAATTTGAAATTAGTAATAAGATTAAATATTGAGCAATATAAGAAACAACAGTAATATATATTTTAATATTAGATAATCTATGTTTGAAAAATATTTTCTTTAAAATTTTAGAGTTTATCAATTTGCCAGAATCAAAAAAGTCAATTTGTTCTCTAGAGAAAAGTCCATTAGTAAAATAAATTGTTACAGAATCTAGAGCGTAATTATGTATGTAAAAATACAGTTTAAGTGGACCATTTAAATTCCCTTCGACGGTTTGTGAATTAGCAATTGGAATAGAGAAGTTTCCATTTGAATCAGTGATTGTAAATAAAT
>JABHLN010000098.1 GCA_018693105.1 Desulfobacterales bacterium
TATTATATCTGTCATATTATTATATATTTCATTTGTCATAAAATCATATGCTATTGGATATAAATATAAAAGCATTGTATTTTTTTTAATATTGATGTATTCTAATGCCATAATATCCATATACTGTTGCTCTAGGTTGTCAAATGTATCTGTTTTTGTACTTTTCCAATAATTATTTCTATTTTTAAAAAAAAGAGGAATTGAATATTATGGTTGAAGAACTTTATCATGAACTTACAAAGGCAATCGGCGCAGGGGATTCCAAAATTATACCGAAAATATTTGAAGGACTCTGTACTCCCGTAGAAGCAAGGTTTCTCCTATCAGCTTCACCTCCCAGGACTGCAGAAGAACTTGCAGCAGGCACAGGCCTTTCCATAGAAAAGGTTGAAGATATGATATCGAGTCTATTTCAAAGAGGTCTCCTGTTCAAATCAAGAAAACCTGACGGGATAAGATATTACAGAGTACGTCATATAATGCAATTCCATGATGCAACGATACTATCGGATGATATTTCAAAGGACATATTGGATCTGTGGAAGGAGCACACGAAAAAGGAACTTCCGGAATTTTTTTGGACTATGAAGAATGCTACCGGGCGGGCACCGGGGAGAGTAATCCCTATCCACCATACTATTCGGCCCCAAAACCAGGTACTGGACAAAGAAGATGTTCGTGCATACATCCAAAAAGCTAAATCCTTAGCAGTTACCAGATGCACATGTAGAGTTTCTTCCGGCAACTGCGATAAACCTTTAGAGGTTTGCCTTCAGCTTGACAAGTCGGCAGATTATTCTATTGAGCGGGGATCAGGACGGTCTGTAACCAAAGATGAAGCCCTGGATATCATGAAAAAAGCGGAAAATGAAGGGCTAATACACAAAGCGGAAAACAGAGCTGGCAGGATAACAATGCTTTGCAATTGTTGCACATGCTGCTGTGTTGACTGGTCTTCAGAAGAGGTCATGAGTATACCGGTTGCAGGCCCAAGCCGGTTTTGTGCTGAAATTGATGAAGGGATTTGTAGCGAGTGCGGTATATGCGTGGAAACATGCGCCTTTGACGCCTTATGTATAAATGACGACGGGTCATCAATACCCTTTGTGGATAAAGAGAAGTGTCTTGGTTGCGGAGTTTGTGCCGTCAGATGCCCTGATGAAGCGATAAGCCTTAATGAAGTAAGAGAGCCTGACTATATCCCGGCGGATTAAATTTCCTGTATATAAAATAATGCCTGTATATAAAATATAGAATGCTCAATTATTAGTGAATAGCTGTTAAAAGTTACAAAAATTACTATCAATAAAGTTTATTTTGTAACTCCTACACATTTTAAGTATATCGGGACTTTTAAAAAATGTGATTCAAAATCGGGTAGAACCAAACTTAGATGTAAAACGGAATTATTTCTTTTTCAGGACTTATATTCTTTTTGCTAAATATCACGTTTGATGAGAATCTTGTTTCCGCCTGTGGTTTCAATTATCAAATTAATTTTAGTCCCTATCTGTCCAATAGTAATCTTCCTTGCTTTTCCCTGGTGTTTTTTAACGACACCTGAAAGTGATTTCAATAAGTCGGCACTGCCATTACAATTTTCACCGGAAAACTCTATTGGGCCTATTGTTTGGGATGAACGCAGCGTAGCCTCGCCCAGCATTTCCATTTTAAACTCTGCAAAATCTTCAAACCTGTCTTGAGGTTCCTTTCTAACAGCTTTTAGAATCGCTTTACTAATTTCATGAGGTAAATCGACAATCTGATCAGGAGGTTCAGGAACCGTACTAAGATGTGCAAGAATCATATCTGTGGGATTATCAGTTTTAAAAGGATGTTTACCGGTAAATAACTCATAAAAAGCAAGACCAAGGGAGTAAATGTCCGAACGGTGGTCTACGGTATCTATTTTCTTCGCATCAAACCTTTCCGGAGCCGTGTATGCAGGAGATATCATCAATAAGGAGGTTTCCTGTGACTCGGAAGAAGATAATTTGGCGATGCCAAAATCCATGATCTTAACTTCCCCATCTATAGTCAAAGTGATATTTTCAGGTTTAATATCACGATGAAGTACTTGTTTTTCATGTGCATAATGAAGTGCATCAAGGCATTGTCCCGCAATTTTACGTGCCGTATCAAAAGGAAGGGGTCCATCCTGACTTTCAAGCAGATCCTGCAAATCTGTTCCCTGAACAAAATCCATTACAATAGCGTAATTCCCCTCGTAAGGGAAAAAATCGATGAAACTGCATATATTTGGATGGTCCATCTTTGACAGATTAATTGCCTCGTGAAAAAATTTTCGTACCGCCCGTTCATTTTCCAAAACGTCAAAATTCAAAACTTTCACAGCCACAGTTTGCCCATCTGGTGCTTTGGCTTTAAAAACAGAACCGAATCCACCCTTTCCGAGGAGTTTTATGACTTCATAATTACCCACTTTCTTTATTTCAGTTGTGTCCGCAGATTCTTTTCTGACAAAAGTTTCTTCATTTTCTTCAAGGAAAGGCTTAGAATCCGGACCCTCTATGATATCGTGTTGTCCCTCATTTTTTTTCACTTCATCAAGAAGAGAATCACCGTCTAAAAAAATGGTTTCTTCAAAATCAGGTGCAGGAGCAGTGGGCGATTCTACTCCACCGGTTAATCCTCCATCAATAAATATCGTTTCTTCAAAATCAGGCTCTGGCTTTGACGGTTCGATATTTCCCGTTAGCCCTCCGTCAATAAATATTGTTTCTTCGAAATCAGGTTTCGGTTCAAGGGATTCAGCCTCTCCATTTAACCCGCCATCGATAAAAATGGTTTCTTCAAAATCAGGTTCCGGTTTAGGAAGTTCGACCTCTTCCAGATTAAAAATAAATGAGAAGACATCAAATTTTATTTCATCACCATCTTTAAGTTTGTAAGGAGTATTCGGGTTAAGTTTAATCCCGTTTAGGCACGTCTTGTTGCTGCTGTTAAGATCGACTATAAAGTGTCCATCATTTTTTTGCTCTATCATCGCATGCTTTGTGGAAACAGTGTTTTTTCTAATAACGAGATCATTATTCTTGGAACGGCCTATATTAATAACTCGTTTACTTATTGGAAAAAATGATAGGCCCGTAACATTTTTTATATCCTCAAGTTTAGCTTTTTGTATAAATTTTTGCATCACGGTTCCCTGTAAATATAAAAAAATATTTTACAAAATTTACCATATATATGTCTATATCATTTAATATAATGAATGATAAATCTTATTAGTCCTAAAGGTCAAGAAACATATTCTCAATACCAAAATGATTAAAAAGTAGAATAAATACAAATTTAGTCAGCTCAAAAAAGTATGACCGATGACTAAGTAAAATCTTTATTGTAAATATTCAGAAATTAAAATTAAGAAAATAGTTTGATTTACAGCCATTAACGATAAATCTGTATTTATGGCAGGCTGCTTTAAAAAACCTAAATCTACTTGACTTGCCACCAGCCAACTCATATATTTGTTTTCACATTATACGTCTTTACTTCTCAATATTCTATACTGTTGCTAATTAAGAGGTAACAAATGCTTAAACCATTATTGGAAAAAGCAAGAAATATGCTGGTTCCAAGTTTTAAGAAATGCTCAATGTGTACTGAGAAATGGCGCTATCGTAATGATTTCTTATCAGATTCCGACCTTACATTTAGAGGTTATACTGCAAATCTTGATAATCTTGAGCTTGGCATATTTTTATTCGATCATGATAAATGCAAGACAACTCTGGCAATTCAGGCTTCTGAATTTGTTGACCTATACAAAGGAGAGGTTTTTGAGACCAGATTAACCGGATCTGAAAAATGCCCGGGATATTGTTTGAATACAAATGAGATTAGAGTTTGTCCTGCAAAATGTGAATGCGCATATGTAAGAGAGGTTGTGTATATTGTAAACAATTGGGGACGTGTGAGTATTGGTGATTGATTTAGTTATCAGCAAATAATGTTGGTAGAATGTTGATATTATTAAAAATCATTAATGATACAACTTTTTTTGAATTTGAAATGTATAGTTAATATTATTGATGAACTCGTAAAAAGCTGATTCATGGCGCTTTGCACCACTATAATAAAAAATAACTTATTAATTTTATTGCATTTTAGCAATGAGTTATTTGGAAGTATATCCGATGGCTAAGTAAAAATCTTCATATACAAGTCATAGTGGTAGATCAGAAGTGAAGGCATACATGTAGTATGTCGAACTTCTGATCAACCGCTACAACGCAGTAGATGGAGACTTTTTACGATGCCATAAATATTATTAAGAAAAAAAGAATCGTTCTACTGTCATCTTCTTAAGATATGGAGGGATGTAAAATGGCACTACCCAAGATAAGAAAATTAGGTTTTCAAGAAACAGGTTTACGTTATAGACTCCTGATTATTGAAACTTTAGTTTTTTTACTACCTTGTTTTGTTATTTTCTTTATTTTTTATACAAACAATTTTCAGTTGAATTCTTCTCAGCTAATTATTGTTGCTATGACTATAGCGCTGGTTCTATCAGGCCTGATAATCCTCCGTCAAATTATTGATAAATTAATTACAATATCAAACTCACTAAGGAGAGGTGAAACCGGGGAGAAGTTATATAAAGAGCTGCAATCAGAAACCGATGAGTTAAAAGGAATAACAACTTCTTTCAACAATGTCATAGGAAGACTCGATGAAACAACCGATGATTTAAAATGCAGGGTTTTTGAGTTATTTGCAATAAAAGAACTTACAGAAATTGCTAGCAAGAGTTTAGATATTGATAACCTCCTTAACATTCTACTTGAAAAAAGCCTTGCAGTATCCACAGCACAAATAGGATCTGTTTTAATGGTTGAGGATGATAAAAACCGTTTCCGTGTTGTAGGGTCCAGAGGGCTAATACCAGGTCCTGAAAAAGATTCATACATAAACATTAAAGGTTCCCTTTTGGATGCCGTAGTAAGTAACAGAAAGCCCCTGCTTGTTAATGACATAGAGACCGATCCGCAAATACTCAGGCCCAATAATCCTAAATATCCATCCCCGGCATTCCTGAGCACACCAATTTTCGTTAGAGACAAACTTGTAGCAATAATGAATCTTGCCAATAAGGAAAATGGTAAAGCCTTTGATTCAAAAGATCAGGAAATATTATCCATAATGATTGGCGAGATCGGCTTTGCTTTAGAAAATGCAAAGCTTCACTCAATTGTAGGAGAGCATTTAAAAGACCTTCAAAAACATACTAAGGCCCTGACAAGTGCCAACGAAAATCTTCAAAAGGAGATCGCCGAAAAAAAACAAGCACAGGAGGCATTAGAAAAATCAGCAAAATACACAGAAAACATCATAAATACCATGGCTGATTTAATGATTGTATTGAAACCTGATTTAACGATTTCACTTGTTAATCCTGCCACATGTGATCTTTTGGGGTTTGCCGAGGACGAACTGCTTGGGCTCCCCATCGAGAAGTTCTTTTACGATGCAATGCCATTTAAAAAAACAATTGGCGAAAAAATCATGGAAGATGGAATATTAAAGAATCCTGCAATGTCATATCGAAATAAGTCCGGCAAAAGATTACCGGTAAGCTTTGTAGGTTCAGCTATGTACGATAATAGTAAAGAAGATCCGGCAGGATTCATATGTATTGCTCACGATATGAGTGAGATAGAAAAACTTAATAGACAGGTGCGTCATACCCAGAAAATGGCCGCAGTGGGCACTTTAGCCGCGGGTGTTGCTCATGAAATAAAAAACCCCCTGGCTATCATTATACAAGGTCTGGAATCCCTTCGGTTTTTTCTCTCTTCTATGCCCGAAAGTGATAAGTCAAATGAAATGCTTGATCGTATTAAAGGTGCTGCTAAGAGAGCAGACACAGTTGTTAAAGGCCTTTTAGATTTTTCCAGACAGACTGAAATCGTCTTTGAAAAACTTGAAGTCGCATCTGTTATAAATGAAACCATATTAATGATCGAACATCAGTTTAATAAAAGAAATATAAAATTTATCCGCCGATTTTCTCCTGATGCAAAATGGATAGAAGCCGATAAGAATCAAATGCAACAAGTTTTTATTAATTTAATGGTAAATTCAATCGAAGCAATGCCACGAGGTGGTAATATTACTATTAGCACAGAACTCCATGAAGCCGACCCTGAAAAAAAGAACATTAATATCATATTCGGTGATACAGGGCATGGTATTCCGGAGGATAAAATTCATGAAGTATTCGAACCTTTCTTCAGTATAAAAACCGATTCAATGAGCACAGGTCTTGGGCTTTCCATATCTCGCGGAATAATTGAAAATCATGGCGGCACAATAGATATATATAGCGAAGTTGATAAGGGAACAAAAATAACTATTTCATTACCATCTAAATGAGATGAAAGTACTGATAATTGATGATGAAAAAGACTTCAGTTATTTTTTTTGAAATTCAATTTAGAGTCGTTAAAAAAAGTCAAGGTATTTACTGCAACAAATGGAAAAGCCGGCATTAAAATAGCTATTCGTAAAAAACCCTATTTAATCCTTTTAGATATCATGATGCTTGAAATATACGGCTTTGAGCCGTTTTGCAGACTCTAAAGTAAAGCATCAAGACTACTGAAATTCCTATTGTTATGCTCACCGCTTTAGAGCAGGATGAAACGAAGGTAAAAATGAGCGGTCTATATTGTTGTGACTACTTCATCAAACCTATAGAAATGGAAAAATTAATTGTCGGGATTAATAATATATTATCCATTTAACCTCAGCAAACAACGGGCTGTAAAAAACTCTTCCTGCATCAATATTCAAATGTCTTATTAGAAGCTATCTCAAAAAAAGAGAGTTTCTAATCAACAAGCATCAAACAAAAACGTCTTCTGGTTTCCGATGTATCACGGAGAGTTTTTATAAAAAATCCGTTATTTCTTGCTGTTTGATACACATCAATACCGCAGGCTTCCATGGCCGGCCTTGCCCTATTGCCTAAACTGCAGGGTTCTCCTTTCAGTTTCGCACACCCAGCGCATAGACTACACGGGCCGCCTAAAAATATAAAAGCCTTATAGAACCCGTCTTTAAATATTTCTCCTTCCAGGTCTGTAAGTGTTTCGTTTAATTTTGATGCAATTTTCTGATTATCAACTCCCTTTTCATTTGGAAATTCCATATGAAAAAGTATTGCACGCTGATAACAGTCTATCATTTTTCTTGTCTGCTCAGATGTCGGGGTTTCAGGTGGGCAACAATAACCTCTACCATACATGAAACAACCAAATTGACATTTCCATGTTACCCACTCACCAGTTATCACACTTCCCGGATCAATAATTTTAGCATCCACCGCGTTACCATCTACTTCAAGCTTCAAATATTTTTCTAAATCCGAAGTATTCATATATTTCTTTCCTTTGATATAGTATTATAAAGCCCACTGCCGCATTGGGAATTAAAGGAATTCGAACAAAAGTCCGGTAAGTATATCATAATACCCTTGCCCTGAAAGTACAACTGTCGTCTCCTGCTGCAAAACTTGAAATACATTCGGACTTTACATTTTTTAGGGTCACCTTTTCCAACGTAATTTCAAAAACACGATTAGGACATGAACATAAATTAAATGAAGGTTTCAGATATCCGCTTACCACTAAAGGGCAGACACATTTCCCAGGTTTGAAAACCACAATAACCGAGTCCTTATCTTCCATACGCGCATATCCTTCGGGCCCCTGTTCCTTAACATGCTCATTCAGGGATTTTACAAAGGAAGGTAGATCATGTGAATTCAAATCATAACCATGTTCAGACATATGATCATGCCAGTTTTTCTCACAGACATGAGCTGCTCTCATTGTGATTTTTTCTGCAGTTTCACTGTCGAACTCCTTCATAGCCTCAGATACTGCATTAAGCCAGCCTTTGGTATAATCATTTATCATATCAGATTGCGCAATCGTATCTGAAAAATCATGTTTTCTTTTATCATCCATAATTTTCTCCTTTTTTCTATGATTGAAAATCCTTTGTTTAGGACCTTCACGCAAAAATCAATGCCGATTGATTGACTGTCTGCCGGGATCACCGACGAAAGGAAGAAGAAGCATCCAAATAAAAGTCAGCTTTTTTGAATCACGAAATTGTGCCAATCCAATATTCATACCTAAATGGCCTGCTGAAGGCTGATCTTTATAGGTGCCAAATAACCTGTCCCACCAGGGTAGATTAAAACCAAAATTACTATTGGTCTCACGAATCACTACAGAATGATGTACCCTGTGCATATCAGGAGTGACAACTATAAGTCGTAGTATTCTGTCTAAACCCAGGGGAAGGCGTAAATTCCCGTGATTGAACATGGAAGATGCATTAAGGACAATCTCGAATATCAATACAGCCATGACATGAGGACCGATCACTACTACTGCGGCTATTTTTATAGCAAGCGAAATTACAATCTCAATCGGGTGAAACCGCAATCCAGTGGTAACATCAATATCTAAATCTGAATGATGTACCATGTGCAAGCGCCAAAGAGTCGGCACCGAATGAAACAAAACATGTTGAATATAAATTACAAAATCAAGAGCAACGACACTAATAATTATTGCCTGCCAAGAATTTATTTCTATATTATTCAACAACCCCCAACCACCCTCCTGAGCCTTCACGGCCATACCTATGGCCAAAACAGGAAAAATTAAGTTCACAAATATCGGGTTAAGAAAGTTAATACATAAGTTACTGACCCAGCGAGCAGTCTTGGAAGTAGTTAATCTCCGACGTGGTACCAATAGTTCACAAATGGCTGCAACGGCAAAGATACCAATAAAAAAACCTACCCGAATAGCATTTTCTTCGCTCATAATTTATACTACCCTTAATAAACTTGATGGCGTCGTAAAAAGTCTCCATCTACTGTGTTATAGCGGTTGATCAGAAGTTCGACATACTACATGTATGCCT
>JABHLN010000099.1 GCA_018693105.1 Desulfobacterales bacterium
AGTAAAAAGTTCAAGATCAAGGCGTCGCAAATCCCGAGGAATGAGGCGTACTTATCGTACGCCGCAGTGACGAGGGAAGCAGCGCAACGCAGATATTTGACTTTTTACGAAGTCATCAAAAGATCACACTTTTCTGAAATAGAACACAATGCTCTTTCCGAGGACCGGGTTTAGAAGGGTATCAAGGAAACGTGTGATCCTCGGTTTTTTCATTATGTCCCATGTAAGGAACCTGTTATAAATATTTACCGGCACAGAATCCTCCCTTGTGGGGCCTACAAGACATTTCAGCCACCAGTAAGGGGTATGTATACTGTGAGCAAAGTGTGAGCTTCCCTTTTTTTTTACTCCGGTGTTTTCAAAAAGATCAACCAGATTTTTTTTTCTGTATATTCTAACATGCCCCTGATTTGCATTGTAATAATCATCTGAAAGTGCCCAGCAAATACGTTCCGGAAAATATCTTGGAACACTTACAACAAGATCTCCACCCGGTTTTACTATCCTTGATAGCTCAGATGCTGCTTTTTTTTCGTCAGGAATATGTTCCATAACTTCTGAACATATGACAAGATCAAAACAATCATCATTAAATGGTAATGAAGTAATATCCGAAACAGAAAGCCCCCAGACACCGCCACCATGTTCTCCTAAGTCATCGTGGTATAACATTCTTTTTTTCGCATCCAAAAGATCATTAAAATCAAGGTCCGCACCTATAACAGTCACATTTTTGTATCTGTATGCCGCTCCCGTGTGCCTGCCTGAACCGCATCCAATATCTATTATTTTAAATCCGGGTTGTATATCAAGTCGGTTAAAATCAACTGTAATCACGAATAGCCTCCCTGTATGCTTCAACTGTCATCTCAGCTGACCTTTTCCATGTAAAATGTTCCTGAACTCTCTTGTAACCGGCTCGTCCCAACTCTTCTGCAAGGTCGGGATTGTCAATGAGTTTTATTACTGCTCCAGCAAGTGCATCAGGGTCTGAAGGGGGTACAAGAACTCCTGCATCTCCAACAACTTCTGGTAATGCGCCTCCTGTTGTACTTATCACCGGTAATCCACAAGCCATTGCCTCTCCTACAGGAAGTCCAAAACCCTCATAAACAGATGGAACTACAGCAATAGAGGCTTTCGCATAGTGCTTCAGGAATTCATGGTCATCAATCCTGCCTGTAAAAGTAATTAAATGGCTGATATCCAGTTTTTTTACCAGCCTTTCTATTCCTCCGTTCTTTTTGGGGGACCCGATTACAATGAGTTCTATTTCCCTGCTTTTAGCTATTTCAGCAACTGCATGCAGAAGATAGTATAGCCCTTTTAAGGGGGTGTCTGAACTGTTTGTTACAATCAACCTGTTCTTTTTTCTCTGAATTTCAGGGACAGGGTAAAAAAGCTCCGTATTGATACCGTTTGGCACAACCTTGAACCTTTCGGATGATATTTTAAATTCACTACAAATATCATCACGTGAAAAATCAGAAACTGTTATTATATGCTCAAGTTTTTTAACAACCCTTTTCTGCATATCAATAAAAGAATACCACCTCATCTCTTTCATCTTTTTCCAAAGGGCGGTAACAGAGGATACCGCTATCTCCCTATCAACAGTAATGGGATGGTGTATGGTCGCAATAGTCGGTAATCTCCTGCTCATAGCCCATGTCCCATAGGAAAGGCTTTGATTATCATGTATTATATCGTAGCTGCCAAGTCTATTCCTAAGATATTGATATGCCCTAAGGCCGTATGTAAAGGGTTCAGGGAAACCCATAGTTGCAGTACCAAGCCATTCCAGCAGATTAATCGGATTGGATAATTCCTTTAATGACGGGACTCTGAACATATCATCCGGGTTATACAAATCAAGACAATCAAGCATTGTCAGTTTGATTCCCTCGTCAAGAAGCGGATCCTGAACACCAGAAAGAACCTCAACCTTATGCCCGAGATTTTTAAGTTCCCGGCTTAAATTTCTGATATATACACCCTGGCCACCGCAATGCGGATTGCTCCTGTAGCTTAACATGCATATTCTTAAAGACTCTTTTTCATAAACCGCCTTCATCAAACGTTTCCTTTTTTATTATATATATGAAAAAATATTCCAAAAAATAAGTGAGATATCGGGATATTTTTTATACTTTCTCAATACCCCGGGAATCACGCACAGAGTGAATAATAATCATTTAACTGAAAAAAACAATTATTAATTGAGTTCTTTTCATAAATCCCTTAATATTATGACATGACCGACGAGAAATCCAGAAATCATTTAAAGCTCATACTCGCATCCCAGTACTTTTTATATTTCGGTGTATTAGGTATATTTTTACCATACTTTAATCTGTATTGTTACCGTATTGGTTTTGACGGTTTCCAGATCGGTGTATTGACAGCTGTAAGAACAGGGGCAACTATTATTTTCCCCATTTTATGGGCCACCATAGCCGACCGCTTCCATAATAGAAAATTAATATATATATTCTTTAACTTTATAAGTACTGCTATATGGGCGTTATATCTATATACAGTTGATTTCTGGGCAATGCTTGTAATCACAATACTTTACGGCATATTCTATTCTCCGTTAATATCTTTTCTTGAAGCTTTTACCATGGATATACTTGGCAGGGAGAGGAAAAGTTACGGCAGGATAAGAGCATGGGGAACCTTTAATTTTATAGTAATAGTCATTGTTATAGGTAAAATAATTGATATCTTTTCCACGGAAATAATTATTCCGCTTATCCTGGGCGGTTCCCTCATTCAATCATTTATTTCAATCAAAATCCCGAATATCAGAATCAGTAAAAAAATGCCTGTTATTCCATGGACAACTACTCTTAAGAAAAAACAAATTGTAATATTTCTTTTCTGTGCTTTCCTTATGCTTGTTAGTCATGGAACATATTACGGCTTTTTTTCCATACACCTTGAGAATATGGGATACGGTAATACCTTTATAGGAATAACCTGGGCGCTTGCATCAATTGCTGAAATACTGGTGATGATTAAATCAAATTCAATATTTAGACGATTCTCTCTGGAAAACGTCCTTACCTTTTCATTCATGATAGCCACAATAAGATGGACTCTCCTCTTTTTTGCAGACACACCAACTCTTATACTGTTTTCACAACTTCTTCATGCAGTAACATATGGAACATTTCACATGGCAAGTATAATTTACATAGATCAACTGGCTCCACAGGAAGCCAAAACTTCCGGCCAGGCAATAAATAATGCTGTAACTTATGGTCTTGGGATGATGGTAGGTGCACTATTTAACGGATATTTTTTTGAAAGCATCGGCTCTTCATACCTCTTTCTGTTAAGTGGCTTTATAGCCCTTTCAGGCGGGATTATTTTCCGGAGGTATCAAAAAAACATATGCAGTAATAATTAGTGTCCATCCGGAAATGAGGATTATTGTTCAAGATCAAGGCATGCGAAAAAAATAACCACAGGCATATGTTTGATATTCCGAGGATTATTTTTTGAGCATAACGAAGATATTGGGCAAAAAGACCATTTCCGGATGGGCACTATCTAACTCCATTCATGGGACGGATCAACCGTTCTCAAGCTTTCATAGAGTGCTATTCCTACAGCTGTGGAAAGGTTAAGACATCGGACCTTATTGTTTATGGGTATATGAAAAGTAGATTCTTCATACCTTGCTGTAATTTCATCAGGAAGTCCTTTTGTCTCTGAGCCAAATACAAGAAACATCCTTGATAATACAGATATCTCGCGAAAAGATTTTCTACCGTTTTTTGTAAACAATTTAACTTCATTTTTTTTCGGCTGCATTTTCTCCAGAAAATTCGAAAAGTCATCCCATACATTAAGTTTTATCTTGTCCCAATAGTCCAGCCCTGCTCTTTTTACCTCTTTGCTGTCAAGAGAAAAACCGAGAGGTTTTACAAGATGGAGAAATGTATCTGATGCAAGACATGTACGACCTATATTTCCTGTATTCCAGTGAACCTCAGGGGCAACCAGTACAATATGACGCTCAAATCCACTATTATTTACAATATTGCCCATTAATCTTATCCCTGCGCAAAAAGAATCTGCTGTCCACTTTTCAATGCTTCAGGTTAATATCTATTCTTAAAAGATTTCCGGCATGCAGTAAGTATCATTCTTCTTCTTCATCGGAAAACAGGAAGGCTTTCACAGTCTTAAGGTGGTATATCAAAAAGACAATGATCAGAACAGCAATGACTATCCCGCTCCATTTTTTCAGCACATCAATATGAATATACTGATTGATAAAATCAATAATATTGTTTCCGATAAAGGCATAAATCATAATGGAGGTCAGGGTCCCGCTGAATACGATTAGAAAGTTGTTTATCGCCCTGTAATGTAAAAGATATCCTATGATGGTCCCTATCAACGGACCGGTCATGAAAAAAGGAAACATTACAAACAGGAAAAGCCCGATAGAACCGTACTTTTTAATCTTGGTTTTCTGACCTTGAGCAGTGAGTTCCGCCTGTCGGACAGCACTTCCGAAGAGTTTTGGCTGGATTATGTTTCGCATCATCAAAACCACGATGCCGTATGCAATCAAAACAATAACAACTTCAAGAAAAAAATTGTATAAAATCGTATTAAAAAGGGAAATGTCTCCGGAAAGGCAGGTTGCAATTCCAAGGGCCCTTCCCCCCATTATATGAATGATTGCTGTTGATGACAGAACCTTATAAAGGGCGAGATCCGTAAAAAGAAGATATAGAAAATATATCCCGTTCAAAGCCGCTAATGAAAGCCCGATCAACAGGATTTTCACCTCTATCAAATTCATACGTTCCCTTATGAGATATACCAGCCTTTTCCAGCCACCATTGCATAAGGAAAATAGTCTTTTAAAAATATTACTATTGTTCATAATTTTTGGAATAAATAAAAATATTAAATAAAATAACGATCTGTCTCTAAGGCTAATTTTACCAGGCAAAAACCATAGGAGAGAGACTGTGATGAAACAAGGGAAACATATATCACTTCGATTCCGGCAATTCAAGTTGCTTCCTTAATTTCTTTTCTCCACCATGTTTTCCGTCACCTTCTTTTTCTTTCCGGTACCGGATGAAACTTATAATTATCAGTTTTCTGCCCTCATATACCGGAATGATATTTAATAATGAATGAGCATGATATAACTTTGATTAACTCGTAAAAAATATAACCGATGGCTAAGTAAAAATCTTCATATACAAGGCATAGCGGTTGATCAGGAGTGAAGGCATACACGTAGTATGTCGAACTTCTGACCAAACGCTATAACGCAGTAGATGGAGACTTTTTTACGACGCCATCAACTTTTAATGAGTTTTTTTTGCCCCCACATCCTTGCATTTTCAATTCATGTGATTATACTATAATTATTATGAAAGAACTAAATGAAAAAATACCTGACCCAAAAGAGCTTGAGAAAGAAATAGGTGATTTTCTTACTAAAAAATTCGGTGACAGTGTAAAAATAGTTTCCCCTTTTGTACTCCCCCATGAAGCTGTTTCTGAAGAAATCGAGAATCATCCTGAATCTGAAAGTAAGATAAATTTTGACCTCAAACCGGAACAGCTTGTCGCTTATCTTGATCAGTACATTATAAAACAGGATGAGGCCAAGGCAGTGCTTGCTACAAAAATATGCACTCATTTCAACAGGATAAAATACTTTCAGACAAGAACCGAGAATGAGAATAATCTGGTTGGAAGTATAAAAAACAACATACTTATGGCCGGCCCTACAGGTGTCGGTAAAACCTACATGATTAAACTGATCGCGAAAAAGATCGGCGTGCCTTTTGTAAAAGGCGATGCGACAAAATTCAGCGAAACAGGTTATGTGGGTGGAGATGTTGAAGACCTTGTTCGGGATCTTGTCAGAGAGGCAAACGGTAATATTGAACTGGCCCAGTGCGGAATAATATATATTGATGAAATTGATAAAATTGCATCGAGCCATAGCCTTATTGGTGCCGATGTATCAAGGACCGGTGTTCAGCGTGCTCTTCTAAAACCTATGGAAGAAACAGAAGTAGAGATGAAGGTTCCCCATGACCCTATTTCAATGCTTCAGGAAATCGATAAGTATCGTAAGACAGGAAAAAAAGAAAAGGACACTGTAAATACAAAAAACATACTTTTTATCATGAGCGGTGCCTTTGGAGGTCTTTCAGAAATAATTCAAAAACGTATTACAGATCAGGCGATTGGTTTTGGCGCTAAGATATCAACTAGTCATGAAAAGCATGACATTTTAAAACTGGTAAAATCAGAAGATCTTATTGAATTCGGCTTTGAATCAGAATTTATCGGCCGACTTCCAATAAGAGCTCTATTTGAAAGACTGAACGAAGAAGACCTTTTCAAAATCTTGAAAAACCCGAATAATCCGATAATTTTAGGCAAGAAACTTGATTTTGCCTCATACGGAATCGACCTGAAATTCGGAGACAAAGCATTACATATTCTGGCAAAAAATGCGGCTAAAGAAAATACTGGTGCAAGGGGTCTTGTCAGTGCTGTTGAGCAAAAATTATTAAAATATGAGAAAAAGCTTCCTTCTACAAATATAAAAAAGCTGGCTGTAACATATGAAGTTGTCGAAAATCCCGCAAAAACACTTGATAAACTTCTGGAAATACCTGAAGACGTTAACTGGGATGAAGATTTTAAAAAAACAGGTATTGAAGAAAAAGATGCAATTAAAGAATATATTGAAACAAACTGCAGTCATCTTGAAGAAAAATATGGTATTGTTTTATCTCTATCCAGGGCAGATATTGCGGCTGAATATTATTGCAGACATATAACTGATATCGAGAATACAATAAAAAAGATCAAATTCTATTATGATGAAGTAAAAAAAACAGAACGATATTTTTACAAAAATCATGAAATTAATATTGTGCTTGAAGAAGATGCAATTGATTATTTAATCGAACTATTCGTAACCTCTTCAACCAAATTTGAAAAAATTTATATAAAACTAACAAATGATTTTGAACTGGGACTCAAACTTGCCAGAGAAAAAACCGGTAAAAACGAGTTTTTCCTGACACGGGAAGCACTTCTTGACCCGGAAAATCATATAAAAAAACTCATAAAAAACGGACTGACTGAAAAAAACAAACTAATAGGTGATTAACAGATGATTTTCCCTGACTACAGACCGAGACGACTCAGACAGAACAAATCATTTCGTAGAATGATAAGCGAAACGAGACTTTCTATTGATGACCTTATACTTCCCCTTTTTGTAATAGAGGGAAAAAATGTTAAAAACCCCATACCTTCAATGCCAGGTCATTATCAGCTATCAATTGACAATCTTGTAAAAACTGTAAAAGAAGCATCCGGCCTTGGTATACCTGCAGTAATTTTATTCGGGATTCCCGACAAAAAAGATCCACTTGGGACCGGAGCATATGCAAAAAACGGCATCGTACAAAAAGCCGTTAAAGCCGTAAAAGACCGGGTAAGTGATATTCTCGTCATAACAGATGTATGTCTATGCGGGTATACAGATCACGGGCACTGCGGCATGATTGACAAACAGCTTGTAGACAATGATGCTTCGCTCGATCTTCTTGCAAGAACTGCTCTATCACATGCAAAAGCCGGGGCAGACATGGTTGCTCCGTCCGACATGATGGACGGACGTGTTGCGGAAATCCGACAGATTCTTGATGAAAACAATTTCAGTAATACCCCGATAATGTCCTATGCTGCAAAATACTGCTCATCTTATTACGGTCCCTTTCGTGAAGCTGCGGGTTCTTCGCCACAATTCTCTGATAGAAGTACCTACCAGATGGATCCTGCAAACAGTATTGAGGCCATACGTGAAGCATCTATGGATATTGAAGAAGGTGCAGACATAATAATGGTAAAACCCGCACTTTCATATCTTGACATTATTTGCAGGATTCGTGAAGAAATCGACCTTCCTGTCGCGGCCTACAATGTAAGTGGTGAATTTTCAATGATAAAGGCCGCAGCAGAAAAAGGCTGGATTGATGAGAAGAAGGTCATGATGGAAACACTGCTCTCCATAAAACGGGCCGGAGCTGATATGATCCTTACATATTTTGCATTAGATGCTGCAGAAGAGCTGAGGAATAAATAAAAAAGGCATGGTACAGCCTTAGTTTCATTAGTTTTATTAGTTTAATTAATTTAATTTGTTAACCAGCTTAACCAATTTACCCAGTCAAACCAACCAAACCAATTATACTAATTAAACCAGTTAACCAGTTAACCAGCCAACAATGTATTTTATTGATAGAAAGGAAATGGCAAGCCCAAGCAATATTTTTATTATCTTTGCCGGAATATATTTCTGAACCCTTGCACCAAAGTACATACCTACAAAACCACCTGCTCCGAACAACCCGCCGAGAAGCCAGTCAGGTGAAATAGCAAGCCCGGTATGAGAATAATACGGGGCCATTATAGTATAAAAAACAACGCCTGCAATTGATGTAACAAAGGTACCAAGGAGTGCAGCCCCTGCAATCGTATATATGGGAAGCCCGAAAAAAGCCACCAGGAATGGAGCAATTATGGCCCCTCCCCCGATCCCGTATGTACCACCC